>CAIRNW010000321.1 GCA_903879995.1 uncultured Bacteroidota bacterium | reverse complement strand
TTAGCAATGTAGGTTTGAGGAAAAACCTGTCTTGCGTTATTTGCAATATCAAGTGCAGTACTCTTACTACCAACCTGCCAGAGTTGACCACTACTGGGAGCAATTTCAAAGGTTTTATAAGCAGACTCTGCCATGAGATGCACTGAACGCATAGCAGTTGCTATGGGGGAACTTATAAAATGTTTTATCGCCTGATCAATCAAAATTGGATTGCGTATAGGAGTGGTTGGACGAATGTGAACAATATACTGCGGTTCACCTCCATTTTGAGCTAACCAGTTCAGCGCATGTTCAATAAACTCATAATCAGTAGACTGATCACTTGATATCTCTATTGGTCTCAAAAAAGGAGCCTCTGCTCCCTTACTTATGGAGAGTTCAGCATATTCCTTTGAGTCTGTAGAAACGATAACTCTATCGACAAGGTGACTTTTTTTGCAAGCAACTATCGACCACTCGATTAATGGATGCCCACCCAACTCACGAATATTTTTATGAGGAACACCCTTGGAGCCAGACCGTGCAGGTATCAAGGCAACTATGGTTGACATATAAAAATCAAAATCAGTGGTTAGACTCTAGATCAAGATGTTCTCTAAGCTTGCGGGCGATCGGAACCTCAGCATCAATTACCCGTTTTTCCCCATCTCCCATTGCCTTTTCTATCTTTCTAACCGCTCCAACCAGCATCTGCAATCCATTAGGCTCAATTGAAGCTGCCTGATCAGAACCATACATTGCCCGGTCTAGGGTAATATGGCGTTCAAGGGAGGTAATACCCATGGCTGCTGCTGCATAGGAAATAGCCAATCCAACTTCGTGTCCACTATATCCAACATTACATTGATACCGATTACGGAGTGTGTCAATTACACGCAAATTAGCATCCTCATCCTTCATGGGATAGGTTGATACGGTATGCATTAGTTCAAAAGGACAGTTGACAGCACGGAAAATATCCACTGCTCGTTGAATATCATCATAGGTACTCATGCCAGTGGAAATGAAAGTATGCTTGCCCTCCTCCGCCACCATTTTTAACAAATCTTTATGCACAATCATAGCTGAAGCAATTTTGTTATATTTACAGTCAAATTGACGCAAAAAAGATTGACTGTTAGTATCCCAAGCAGATGCAAACCATTCAATGCCTTTTTCTTTACAGTAAAGGGCAATTTCTTTATACTCTTCCCGTCCGAATTCCAGACCCTCTTTTTGATCCCGCTGGGTCCTTCCCCAGGGACTCTCTCGGGGACTATCCAGAAATTCTTGAGTATAAACCAGATTGATATCCCGTTTTTGAAACTTGACTGCGTTACAGCCAGCATCAACGGCAACATCAATCAACTCTTTACAAATGCTCATGTCACCATTATGGTTGATGCCAATTTCTGCTACAAAGAAAATACTCATATTCTTGCTCCGTCTATAACTAACTACAATATTTTGCTAAAAACTAGCCGCTTCCTACATTTTGGTGTTTTTTAGTTAAAAAACCCCTCAAGGACATCCACATCAAGCCCATCAATTCCCAAAAAGCGCTCGATGAAGTTGCGGACAAAAGCCTCCCCCCCTTTTTGGGGCAGTACATAATTGGCCCAATGTTGAATGATAGGATGGGCATCACTGGGCGCGACCGAATGGCCAACAAAACGCATTACCGCTAAATCATTCAGATCATTGCCAAGATAAACCACACCCTTTTGGGGATTTTCCACACCGAGAAAGCGCTTCATTAAGTATTCCTGGACAAAGACTAACTTATTAGAGATGCCATGGTGACAGGAGACCCTGAGCTTATTGGCACGGGCCTGTACCACGGGGTTTTTTTCCTTAGAAAGAATGAAATATTCAATGGACCAATTGTTTTGTTGTATAAAAGTACGCAATAGGTCAAACGCAAGACCATCGGAGCGATCGCACTCCACCCACTCATGACCAAACTGGTCAACCCAAACTTTGTTATTAGTAAACACCCCATCGAAATCAAAAATTAGGGTGTGAATTGATTCCCACGGAGGAATTGGCAAATTAGACAAGATCCAGCTCCCGTTCGATGAGATCGCAAAGAATGTGTCCAATTAAAATGTGTGCCTCTTGGATCCGAGCTGTGGATTCTGAAGGAATAACAATTGACCGATCAACCAGAGACCTTGCAGCACCACCATCTTTGCCCAGTAGACCTAGGGTTTTAACGCCTAGAGACCTTGCCATTTTGAAGGCTCGGAGGACATTTTCGCTGCGTCCGGATGTGGATATACCAATTAGTACATCTCCTGGATTAGACAGTGCCTCAACTTGACGTGAGAAAATATCATCATAGGTATAATCATTAGACACTGAGGTAATAATGGAAGTGTCAGTAGTCAAAGCAACTGAACGTAGAGGACGACGGTCTTTTTGGAACCGACCCACCAATTCAGCTGCAAGATGCTGACTATCAGCAGCACTGCCACCATTGCCGCACCAGAACACTGTGCAACCATTCAGCAATGCATCCGACATCGTTTTGGAGAAACTAGCAATCTCAGTACCCAATAGCTCGTATACCTTTGCTATTAGTCCCTGATGCTCGGCAATATGTTGAAAAATAGCCTGCTGAGTGTCTAGTAATGTCATCATTTAAGTTTATCGCTCAATATGAGCTTATTAAGGTTTCTTTTTGACTAGCTGTAACCTGCCATTTTTGCGTATACAGCAAAATTTTTTTCTTGCTGAACCAATCCGCAAAATCTTCGGTCATCGCCGTCCAAAAATGCCTTGGTTTGTAAAAATAAACCGGGCTTATATGTTTGGTCTAGAGAATAATCAACTGCAACAGTTTGCTCGGTCAAGCCAGTTTCAGTAATTCGTAGTGTTTCAAGCGGACTAAAGATGTAACGCCTTTTTCGCGTCATGATCTCTACTCCCCATCTTCCCGGAGCCTCCCAGTCGGCATGATAGCTGAAAAATACACCGTTCTCCGTAATACCAGCACCAACAAACCTTGCGGCACTGGAGTGCCAATCAAGTCTCCCACCATGGTAAGTGGTCATTTCAATGGGTAATCCACATAGATAAAATGCCAGATCAGTAACGTGGGAGGAATTCGAGTAGACCCAGTTTTGCTTAATCCCTGGGTCAATCTCAAGGGGTGCGATAGTATTGGACCACTCAGTGAATTCGAACCTACACGAAATTGCGCCGCCATCCCCTTCAATCATGGCCTCAGCAGCTAGAGTTGCTGCATAGAAACGCCTGTTGTAGCCAATAAATGCAATTGACCCACTGTCAACCGCCAATTTTGATAAATTGGTTAGATCAACTAAGTTGAGTGCCCCAGGTTTTTCCAGGAGTAACCGCTTAGTTCCTGATCGGATTAAAGAAGATGCAACAGTGAATAAATTATTGATACTTACCGCAAGGATTGCTTGTTCC
>CAIRNW010000320.1 GCA_903879995.1 uncultured Bacteroidota bacterium | reverse complement strand
CGAACCTGTATCTAAAGTTTAGGAAACTTCTATTCTATCCATTGAACTACGGGACCGGTAATCCAGCATGGAGGCTGTTTATCAAAGGGGTCAAAGATAACACGAAAAACTGCCTTAAATTGTACGGTATAAATGGTACCGCAGGACGAATTAGAATTAATTGAGCGCCTCAAGCAGGGTGATGAAGCAGCGTTTCGAACACTTGTTGAGCGTTACCAGGATCTGGTATATAATACCGCTTTAGGAATAGTACAAAATGAATCCGATGCGGAAGACGTGGCCCAAGAGGTTTTTATTCAGGTATACCGCTCTATTGGAAATTTTAAATCAGAGGCAAAACTCTCGACCTGGATTTACCGTATCACTACCACCCGGGCTTTAGATTTACTCAGAGCTCGAAAAAGTAAAAAGCGCTTTGGGCTATTAAAAAGGTTATGGGAAACCGAGGAGGAGAGTCCGGTGGAAAATATTCAAGATTTTAATCACCCGGGGGTTTCCCTAGAAAGAAAAGAAGAGGCTGCTCAACTTATGACAGCCATTGCTCAGCTGCCTGAAAATCAAAAAGTTGCTTTTGTTCTCCACAAACTGGAAGGGCTCTCTTATCTGGAGATTGCTACGGTTATGGGAAATACCCTTCCTGCCGTTGAATCGCTAATGCACAGGGCCCGATTAAATCTTCGAAAAATCCTGGAAAAAAAGATATCTACACCCTAACCGAGAAAGTTTTATTTTAATACCACGTCAAACCACTTTCCAAATGAAACAAGACGTAACATCATCAGTAGAAAAGGTGCTAAACAGCCTCGATCAAGTAAAGAGGGTCTCCGCACCCCCATACTTCTATACTCGCCTACGAACGCGTATGGAGGCGGCGCATAGCCGTCCACAAAATGGATTTTTTTTACAACCCGCCTTCACCTTGTTGGTATTATTGTTTTTATTGGTGATCAATGTATCCTTGCTGTTCAATCAACCTACTGCTCCTGATCAAAAGTGGGCTGAAGCGGAGGAGCAGACCCAATGGAGAACCGAATACGCACTACAAGAATCTATCCCTTATCAGGAAAATCCAATTGAGTGGGCTGTTGTTAAATAATTATTTATGAGTACTACTTCTCCTCGCTTTTTGACCACTGCAGTAATAGTGTTGTTGCTGATCAACACCGGGCTTGTAATTTATCTGGTACTCGACAGAAATAAATCACACCGACCCTATAGTAGAGAACGTATGGATACCTCAGCGCTATTGGCGAAAGAAATAAATCTGTCTCCGGCACAAGAAAAACAACATCGGGAATTACGGGAAGCTCATTTCAAAAACGTGGGTGTTTATTATGATTCCATCAGACAGGCTAAAACTGCTTTATTTACCACTACGGATGTTGGGAACAGAGATTCCTTACTTACTGTAAGTAATCAAAAGATTAATGACTGGCAGTCTACTATTAATGCAATGACGGTCAGTTATCTGCAAAAAGTCAGAAATATATTGACGGAAGAACAACAAAAAGGCTACGATCAATTTGTTATTAAAATGATGCAGCGCGGTCGTCGGGATTCCAGTCGAGGACGTTAGGCATAGATCTGCTCGATCGACTCCTTGAATTTTTCCAGGATCACTTTTCTCTTTAAAGAAAGTTTGGGTGTTAATTCTCCACTGTCAACGCCCCAGTCATTAGGAAGTAGTGCAAATTTTTTCACTTGCTCCACCGGATTGAAAAATTTATTGAAACTCTCTACTAATTCCTGATAATGCTCGATAACTCGAGGATGCTTACACAAGACAACTGGATTTGTCTCTGAAATTCCTTGTTGACGACACCAGTCTAGTAAATTGGGGAAGGAAGGGACAATTAAAGCACTTACAAATTTTTGATCAGCTCCAATCACCATGGTTTGCTCAATAAAAATAGACTCCTTCAAACGGCTTTCAATGGGAAGAGGCGCAACATATTTTCCACCACTGGTTTTGAAGAGTTCTTTTTTGCGATCCGTTATTTTTAAATAGCCTCTTGAAGAAAAAGTACCAATATCCCCTGTCATAAACCAATCTCCTTGCATGACATCACCAGTCAGGTCGGGCCGTTTGTAATAACCCATCATAATATTAGGTCCTTTACAAAGAATCTCACCATCTTCTGCAATTTTTACTTCCACTCCTTCTATGAAGGGGCCCACGGATCCAAACTCACGTCCATTCTCATCAAAGCGATTCACGCTAATTACAGGTGAAGTTTCCGTTAAGCCATATCCCTCCATGATCACAATACGTGCCGCCGTAAAAATTCGGATCAATCGTACCTGGCAGGCTGCCCCTCCGCTAATGATGGCTTTTACATTTCCACCGAGCGCTTCTCTCCATTTGCTAAAAATTAATTTATTCGCAAGGGCTAACTGAAATTTATAAACCGGGCTTAAGCTGGTATTAATTTCAAATTTTTCAGCCAGGGAATGCGCCCAGAAAAATAGTTTACGCTTGGTACCGGTTAATTCATTTCCCTTCAGCATGATCTTGTCATATACTTTCTCGAGCAAGCGGGGAACGGTTGTAAATAAATGTGGTTTTACTTCTTTCAAATTATCACCAATCGTATCCATACTCTCGGCATAGTAAATAGCTGTTCCCTTATAGAGGTACAAGTAAGTAACCATGCGTTCCAGAATGTGATTGAGCGGCAAAAAGCTTAAGGCGCGCATATGTTCTCCCGGAGGAAAACAGGGTAAAGAGGCTTTCACGTTGGTCATTACATTTCTATGGGAAAGCATCACTCCTTTGGGTGTACCTGTGGTTCCGGATGTATAAATGATGGTAGCTAAATCCTCTCCTCCAATTTTAGCACTGATTCCAGGAATTGAAGCCACTAAGGATGGAGTGGATGCTTGTAGCAATTCTTTCCAATGTGCTGCATTCGCTACATGCTCAAACGTGTAAATAAATTTGAGATGTGGCAACCGGTCTTTCAGGCTAATTACTTTCAAGTAAAGATCCTGGTCATTCACAAAAACTACTTTGGCTTGCGAATCATTTAAAACAAATTCAAGTTCGTTTACATTAATAGTAGGGTAGAGCGGTGTCAGGATGGCGCCAATTTGTTGAACCGCCAAATCCAGCATAATCCACTCCGGTCTATTTTTTGAGAGAATAGCTACTTTATCTCTCCCCTCCGGACTCATATCTCCACAGCCCACACCAATGGATAGTAGACCAGCACTTAGTTTATCGACAGTTTCTTTTACGGTTGCAGTACTATACTTTTTCCACTGACCGCCTTCTTTGGCAGCCAGCATATCCTCTAATGGATTTTCTTTTACATTAATAGCAAGACAGTCAAATAATCGGGTAGCTTGGCTCATGGCAGATCGTTAAACTACCAATTTATGAAATTTTCGCGTTCAGCGATTTCTGTAGTATTGTCCGGCAGGAATTTTGAATACTCGGTTGAACAAAAACTCTCGGAGACGGGTGTAAGTAGCTGTATTTTGCAGCGACCATTGAGTAAATCCTTCGGGATCAATGCCCTCAGCAAAAAGCCATTGATCATAGGCTTCAAAAAGTCCGGATTGTAATAATTGTCGTTGGTGTTCAAAAAGTTTAAAGGGATAAACTGTCCCGTATTTACTATACCAGTCTAACACAAATCGTGTTCTGATCATGGTTAAGGTTTCTCGGTTCAGTCCTTGCCGGGCGGGGCCGGATGCACTGTCTAGTATTTGAAATACTTGTTGTGTAAAGGCATCTGTTTTTTTTCCAGGTCGATAGGCTTGCTTGGTGAGCAATTCCTGATATTGTTCAAAAAGAATTTTTTTCATGTTACGAGCACGATCACTCCGGCTCTCCATGTTGATATAAATCTCTGCGTAAAGCAAGGCCCAAATAGGTTCATTGTTTTTTGAATAATGCAAAGCTGCATTATAATAGTTTCCTCCATAGGAGGGATCCGCTTGAATCCCATCTTCCCAACAAACAATCGCTCTTCCGTCTTTATTGGAAGAACGGAGCTCGCCCCATTCACTGTACAAGGGTCCACTGGCAGGAAATTTCTTGATCCCTTTTTGGTAGAGTTGTTCGCATTCTTTTACCTCTTCTAATGCTTTGAATACATTACCTGCTAATTGAAAACAAACCACATCAGCATCGGCGCGTTGTGTGAGCGCTAGTGCTAATTCCTTTGCACTGGCGTATTCACGCTGTAAGGTTAAAGAAAGCACAAGATCTTTTTCCAATTCTAATGCCTTGGGAAAATCACGTAGTCCCTGACGAAGTACAATCACCGCATTTGCATGATCGCCTCTGTTATTATAGTCACGTGCAGTTTGTTGTAATTGTTTGATAGAGGACTGTGAAAAACCAACCAGATTTATCATCCATAACAACCCAAACAAATAAAGCTGCTTATTCATATGTTGTACTTCTTAAATCAAGTGCGTTAATAATCCATCACGCAGTTTTGGTTCAAACCAAGTGCTTTTAGGTGGCATCACATTTCCACTATCGGCAATAGCAAACAATTGTTCAATACTAACCGGATAAAAACTAAATGCAATTTTCATTTCCCCACTGTTCACTCTTTTTTCTAACTCACCTAATCCGCGAATGCCCCCCACAAAATCAATCCGTTTGTCCGTCCGTTGATCTTCAATTCCCAGGTGCTTTTCTAAAATTAATTTTGTAAAAATGGTTACATCCAAAACGCCAATGGGATCAGTTCCATAAGTACCTGGCTTTGCTGCCAACTGATACCATTTCCCCTCGAGATACATACCAAACACATGTAATTGAGTAGGACGTACTGCAACAGCCGATGGTATAATAGTAAAATCTTTTTCTAATAGCGAAAGCAATGCACCAGCTTCATGTCCATTTAAATCTTTGATTACACGATTGTAATCCAGGATAGCTAATTGACTAGCAGGAAAGATGGTGGTTAGAAAAAAACGACCCTCCTTACTATCTGCTAATGCGGTAGCTACTTTGGCTGCAGAGGCGGCGCGATGATGCCCATCTGCGATATAAGTGCAAGGAACCTGTGTTGCAAAAAGGGAAGTGATTTGTTGCACAGTATCAGGATCGTTCACACACCAAATTGTATGTTGAATACCATCATGCGCGGTAAAATCAAATAGAGGGGAATGTGTGCTACGCCAATTTTCAATGCACTGGTTCATGGTATCCACATCCCGATAGGCTAAAAAGACATTTCCAGTTTGTGCACGAATCGTACGCATATGATCAATCCGATCCTTTTCTTTTTCAGGACGGGTGAACTCGTGCTTTTTGATTAGATCATTTTCATAATCGTCTACCGCGGAAACACAAACCAAACCGGTTTGGCTGCGTCCGTTCATTACTAAGGTGTAGATATAATAACAGGCAGTTTCCTCCTGCACTAATACGCCCTCTTGACGCAAACGGTTTAAATTTTCCAACGCTTTATCATAGACCGCTTGGCTATGAATATCGATGGCAGGGTCTAGACTAATTTCTGATTTAGTTACTTGTAAAAAAGAAAGCGGATTTCCTTTGGCTTCCTCACGTGCTTCCTCACTGTTCAACACATCATAAGGTCTGGAAGCAACTTGTGCTGCATGCGAAGGAGTTGGGCGAAGTGCCTTGAAGGGTTGAATATGAGCCATATTAGCCTTTTTTATTTGCGAACGTGCGCATAAACGATGTTATTGCTTGAACGGATTCAAGCGGCAACGCATTATAAAGTGAAACACGAAAACCACCCACACTGCGGTGCCCTTTAATTCCTACCATTCCTTCCTGTTCCGCTGCTGATAAAAATTCCTTTTCCAATTTTGGATCTTGCATTAAAAAAACTGCGTTCATCATACTGCGGTCTTCTTTGGCAACGGGTCCGTGAAAGAGAGGCAAGGCATCCAGGGTGTCGTAAAATAATTTTGCTTTCGCTTTATTTTTTTGTTCTATAGCTGCTACACCGCCTTGTTCTTTTAACCAGCGTAGGGTGAGTAAGATCACATACACTGCAAACACGGGCGGGGTGTTGAGCATGCTTGCCTCCTTAATATGTAAACGATAGTCCATGAATGCAGGTATGGGACGATCAATTTTTCCAAGACAATTTTTATTTACAACTACTAAGGAAACTCCGGCAGGTCCAATATTTTTTTGCGCTCCTGCATAGATTATATCAAACTGGTTGAAGTCAAGTACGCGACTCATGATATCACTACTCATGTCTGCTACCAATGGCATTCCACAATCAGTTGGAAATTGATGCCATTGTGTACCTGCAATGGTTTCATTGGAGGTTAAGTGTAAATAAGCACCTGCCGGATTCAAATCTAATTTCTTTGGGATAGTAGTATGCCCGGTATGTAAGGACGAACCAGCAACGTGAACATTCCCGAATAAACGCGCTTCTTTGATCGCTTTTTCTGACCAGGTTCCCGTTTCTGTGTAATTGGCAACTTGATTAGTGCCTAATAAATTCATGGGTACTTGTACAAACTGAAGCGTGGCACCCCCGTGTAAAAAAAGAACTTCATGCGCTTCATCCAGCTGCATCAATTCTTTCACCAGGGCTCTTGCCTCTTCCATTACCGGAGTAAACAGGGGAGTACGATGTCCAATTTCAAGAATTGAAAGTCCAGATCCATTGAAATTCAACAGGGCGCTGCTTGCCTCTTCTAAAACTGTTTTTGGAAGAATGGAGGGACCTGCATTGAAATTATGGAGCGTCATCGGGGCAAATGTAAGCCAACCTGTCCTTGTTCCATCCTTGTTGTAGTAATTCAAAGGCAGCTTTTTCTTCTGCGGTAAATTGTTGTTGGGATAACATAACCAACGAGGGTTGTCCTGCTTG
>CAIRNW010000319.1 GCA_903879995.1 uncultured Bacteroidota bacterium | reverse complement strand
TCAGCAGCTAGATGTAAACAACCCCCTTGACTACAATTTTCATTTTGAAATTGGACTCAAGCCAGAATTCAAATTACCAGACTTAGCCAAAGCAAAGACTACCCGCTATGTAGTTACTGTAACGGAAGAGATGATTGACAATGAGGTAACTCGTTTGCAGAATCGCTATGGCAATATGAAAGATGAAGAGATCATCAATAGCGAAGAGAATGTGATCAATGTAAACTTTGTTGAGTCCGATGCAAAGGGCAACTCCATTGAAGGCGGAGCAACCAAAGAAAATTCACTACTGGTAAAGTATTTCACAGAAAAAAAACGATCGAACTGGATGGGAAAGAAAGTGGGTGATCAACTTACTCTATCCCTGAAAGAGGCGTTTGAAGAGAAAGAAAGAGAGTGGATTATCAGTGACATGGGACTTGATAAAGCAGATCCGGCATCCGCTGAAAAGTATTTTAACATCATACTTACTAAGGTGGGTATCCTGGAGAAAAAAGAACTGAACGAAGAATTCTTTAATCAGCTTTACCCCGGAAAAGAGGTCAAAACAGTTGAAGAGTTTCGTAGTAAGATCAAAGAAGAAATTGAGGCCTACTGGGCAGGACAGGCCACCAACCAATTACACGATCAGCTTTACCACCAATTGTTGGATAATGCCAAGATGGACTTTCCAGAAAGCTTTTTGAAAAAGTGGCTCAAATCACAAGGTGAAACCCCAAAAACTGACGAAGAAGTTGAAGCGGATTTTCCAAAATTCACCAGCCAATTGAAGTGGACACTGATTTCAGAAAAGATCGTAAACGAGAACAATATCCAGGTTGACCCCGAAGAGATCCGCGGATTCGCCAAAAATCAACTCTTCAGCTATATGGGCGGCGCCGGTTTAGCCGACGACCAGCCTTGGGTTAATGATTATACTGAACGAATGATGAAGGATCGCAAATTTGTTGAAGATGCTTACCACCGTATCCAAACGCAAAAGATTTTTGAATGGGGTGCAGCCTTGCTGAAACCTTCCGACAAGAAGATTGAGGCAGAAGCCTTTACCAAAATGGTAGAGGAGCATCAGCACCACCATCATTGATTCCTCGGTCCCCTAGCCTGACAGCCTGTCTATAATTTTGGTAAGCCACCTTTTGGTCGGATATTTGCTGTTCGTATTTCAAATTCAATACTATGAGCACCCGATCCGAGTTCGAGAAGTATGCCATCAAGCACCGGGGTATTTCCAGTAACACCCTCCATCAATATGCTAATCACCTGGTTACCGGGATGACGCCCAATATCATTGAGGAACGTTCACTGAACGTAGCCGTGATGGACGTATACAGCCGTTTGATGATGGACCGTATCATCTTTTTAGGCTATCCCATCAATGACGAAGTAGCCAACATTATTACAGCACAGTTATTATTTCTGGATTCGGCTGACCGCTCCCGTGATATTAATATGTACATCAATAGTCCAGGTGGAAGTGTATATGCTGGTCTTGGCGTTTATGACACCATGCAATATGTTAGCCCCGATATTGCTACCATTTGTATTGGAGTAGCTGCCTCAATGGCATGTGTATTACTCGGAGCAGGAACTAAAGGAAAGCGTGCTGCCCTCAAGCACTCTCGCATCATGATGCACCAACCCAGCGGTGCAATTGGTGGCCAAGCGAGTGATATTGAAATCACCGTTAAGGAAATTAGAAAACTAAAAAAGGAATTGTACGAAGTGGTGCACTTACATACTGGTAAGTCCGTCGAGCAAATTGAAAAAGATTTTGATCGCGATAATTGGATGACCGCAGTAGAGGCTAAAGAATATGGCTTAGTCGATGAAGTATTGGTCACCAACCCGCGTAAACAAAAGAAAGATTAATCCTATGAAGAGAGAAAATTATTATTCCTCAAATTGGAAAATGGAAGAGGAAGAAGAAAAGGAGGAACAACCCAAGTCTGATATTGGTATGTTCAGCAAAAAACTAGAAAGATACTTTTTTGAAAAACGTGCGGTATATCTATGGGGTGTAGTAGATGATAAAAGTGCCAAAGATGTAGTGAGCAAATTGCTATTATTGGAAGCTGACAAGCCAGGTACAGAAATCAAATTTTATATCAACAGCCCAGGTGGTGTGGTTACCAGTGGTATGGTGATTTATGACACCATGCAATTAATCAGCAGTCCCGTTAGCACTATTTGTATGGGATTAGCCGCTTCGATGGGCAGCATTTTGCTCAGTGGAGGTGTCAAAGGAAAGCGATATATCTACCCACATGGCGAAGTAATGATACACCAGCCCTCGTTGGGTGGATTTATCAGAGGCGTGAGTTCAGATTTGGAGATCCAAGCCGAGCAAACACGCCGCGTAAAAGAAATTGGAGCGGGCATCTTAGCTAAAAACTGCGGAAAGAGTATCGATCAAATTATGAAAGATTTTGATCGCGATTACTGGATGGATGCCAAACAGGCTATCGAGTATGGTATCGCCGACAAGCTGGTTGAAAAAATTTAATCATGGCAAAGAACACCCTGCATTGTGCATTTTGTGGTCGTAGTCGGGACGAAGTAAAAATCCTAATTGCGGGTCAAGAAGGTCATATCTGCGAGAATTGTGTAGAGCACGCCCGTGAAATAATCGATCAGGAGCTCACCGCAAAGGAAGAAAAAGCAAAATCCTCTTTTAAACTCACGGTCAAAAAACCGATAGAGATAAAAAAGTTTTTGGACGAATATGTGATTGGACAGGACGAAGCCAAAAAAGTTTTGTCAGTTGCCGTTTACAATCACTACAAGCGTCTTCAGCAGAAAAATGCAGAGGCCAAGGAATCCGATATTGAAATCGAAAAGAGCAATATTGTGATGGTAGGAGAAACCGGTACTGGAAAAACTCTCCTTGCTAAAAGTATTGCCCGCTTACTCAATGTTCCTTTTGCCATTGTCGATGCAACTGTATTCACAGAAGCAGGATATGTAGGCGAAGATGTAGAAAGTATCCTAACGCGCTTACTACAAGTATGTAATTATGATGTAGCCGCTGCAGAACGAGGCATTGTTTATATTGACGAGATCGATAAGATTGCACGGAAAGGAGATAATCCCTCCATCACCCGTGATGTGAGCGGAGAAGGTGTACAACAAGGCATGCTTAAACTTCTCGAAGGCACCGATGTATTGGTTCCCCCGCAAGGAGGCCGTAAACATCCTGAGCAAAAGCTAATCAAGATCAATACGCAGAACATTCTATTTATCTGTGGAGGTGCTTTTGACGGAATCGATAAAGTCATTGCGCGTCGTGTACAAACCAATACCATTGGTTTTAATGTAGACAAGGAATTACAAGAGAGTCGTCAAAAAAATCTGCTGCGCTTTGTTAATGCCACAGACTTAAAGCAATTTGGCTTGATTCCCGAACTACTAGGACGCTTACCCGTAGTTACCCACTTGGACCCCCTGGATGCTCCTACCCTTCGGCTGATCCTAACAACTCCCAAGAATGCGTTGATGAAACAGTACACGCGCTTATTTGAAATGGAAGGAATTAAACTGACCATCGAAGAAGGCGTATTAGATTTTATGGTGAATAAAGCCATGGAATACAAATTGGGCGCCCGCGGACTGCGTAGCATCTGTGAAAGTATCCTGACCGATGCGATGTACGAACTGCCCTCGGCAACCGTTAAACAGTTCCACCTGGATCTGGATTACGCCCAACGTCATTTTGACAAGAGTAAAATCAATTTTTTAAAAGTCGCATAAACCCTGTACGCCATGCAAGAACTCATCGATAAACTCAAAGCAGAAGCTGGACTCACTGACGAACAAGCGAAACAAGTACTGTTAATTTTAAAGGATTACGTAGCAGAAAAATATCCGATGCTCGCGGGTATGGCTAAGAATTTCTTTGGGAAATAACCTTCCCGATTACATTTTCATAAATCATTCTTTCATCAGCAGAGGCTGTTGCTCATTTCAACGGGTCAAACCTTCCTCGGCAGAGGCTGCTGCTCATTTCAACGGATCAAACCTTCCTCGGCGCAAAAAAACAGCGGAAAATAATCGTCTTCGCCTAACGCCGTTAAACTCGGGCTCATGGGCTTCGCTCATGACTTCAATCCAACCAAACACCTCAAAAAATTGAAGACGCGAAGAAATAAGAATTCTACATAAAAGCATGGACCTTGCCTCAAGTATAAAATCACAGCTGATTATTACTATTTCGTTGATTCATGACGAGTTTTTTTGCTTGCATGATAATGAGGCGTCGGGAAAATATACGACGGCTATGCCGGAAGTGGGTTCATGGTGAGCCCAAAGAAGCCGGCGCTGTTTGAGGCCCGAAGGGCCGAGTTTGCCGGCTTCGGGTGAATCATGAACCCACTTAGTTTATTTTCCCGCAGCCGAAGAATTATGCAAGCAAAAAAAATCCCGTCGGTGAAGACGGGATTTGAAATAAGTCAATCGTTAGTTAAAATCAACCACAACCTCCCTGGTTGCCACAGTTATTACACTTGTAGCAAGCCCCGCTACGCATC
>CAIRNW010000318.1 GCA_903879995.1 uncultured Bacteroidota bacterium | reverse complement strand
CAATGGTCATTTGAAATCCAGTACCCGGTGCGGGTGGTGGAAGTGGTTCAAAAGTAAGCTGACAGGCTGCACTGTCCTTTAAGATGGCGTCATCAACTGCTGAGCTGGTTTTGCTAGCTCCTGCTATGATCCACCTTTTGATAAAATCTACCTGGCCTCTACTTAATACCTTTCCTCCCATGGGCATAGCGGCGCCAATATTTCCACTGTGGTGACCTGATTCGCATGTTATTTTATGAAATAAAAAACTCTTATCTACTTCCCCAGGTTTTACCAAAAGCCACCCATTACTTAATGCAGTGGGGTGTTGGGGAGATTTATTAAGTAACGCTTCATAACTATTACCCGCAGATAGAATTAATTTATGTTGTGTGTACGTTGCATCGTTTGTTGAAGCATGACATCCGCTAAAGGCACAATTTGGAGTAAGAATTTCGTCCTGAATCAGCTCAAAGTCTGCCCGCCCTTCTGCTTTTTTACAGCCTGGGCTACTAACAAGACCACCAACAATTAGCGCCACGATTAGGCCTGTAGCCACATTTATTTTATTACTGAATTTTTCAAAAATCATAGGTTTAGTTTCTTCTGGAAAGTTAACTAAATTTAAGGCTACTAAACCAGGGAATATGCAACGAAGACAATTATTAAAGAATTCCGCATTTGCAATGCTCTCTTTTTCAATGGCTCGTGATTTAATGGGAGCGCCATTAAGTACGGTTGACCGTTCGTCCTTATCCAATAATACAGGAACTATTATTTTACGTGCTAATGAGAACCCACATGGACCTTCTCCCTTGGCTCGAGTAGCTATGCAAGAAGCAGTTGCTATTTCCAACCGCTATCAATGGGACATGAATGGACTACTACGTGAACGTATAGGGGCTCTTACTAACCACTCCCGAGAGCATATCACCTTGGGAGCTGGATCATCTGAGTTGCTGGGACTAGTTTGTTTGTGGGCCTCTTATCAAAAAGGACATGTATTAGCTTCAGAGCCTACATTTAAATTATGGATGCCCGCTGCACGAAAAATGGGGTTAGCCACACAGCTGATTCCATTAACCGCTTCAAAGCATAATGATTTGGATCGGATGCTTGCTAGTATCAATGGTGATACTCGTTTAGTATATCTCTGTAATCCTAATAATCCAACTGGTACGGCTCACGATAGACAAACTTTAGAAAAGTTTATAGCACAAGCCTGTAAATCTTGTATTGTATTAGTCGATGAAGCTTACACAGATTATTATGATACTGCATCACTTGCTAATCTGATTAATCAGCATCCTAATTTGATCATTGCAAAAACATTTTCAAAAGTATATGGAATGGCGGGAGCACGTGTTGGCTATTTATTAGCGCAACCTGCAATGATCAAAACCTTGAATGAGTTACAGGCTTGGGCAAATGCCGGGCCTTCTGCCGTATCGATGCGTGGGGCTTTAGCTGCTATGGACGATCATACTTTTGTTGCTTTTTGTAAAGCTGAAAATCATAAAGCCAAGGAAATTTTCTGTAATGGGCTGGCTGAATTAAAAATTCCATTTATTCCATCCGTCACCAGCTTTGTTTATTTTGACGGAGCTGCCTATTCAAAACCAGTGCCTAGTTTTTTACAGTCGCACCAAATATTGGGAGCTCGTTCTTTTGAAGAAAATAGCACTTGGCTTCGGCTAAGTGTAGGTACTTCAGCCGAAATGAAACGGGTGGTAGAAGTATTAAAAATGGGGCGTTAGCTTATTTATATTTTCCGAATTGGAATGTAGATATCCTCCTCAGAGGCAGGATCTCCATTTTTATATTTTTCACCCAGCAATTCAAAGTGTGGTCGTTGATCAAGCGTGAATCCAGAGCTTGGTAGCCAATGGCTGTAGATATATTGAAAAATCCGGATATCATTTCCTTTGTGATGAAATACGGCATAGCCACCATCGGGTATTGTAAATTTCTCACATGCTTCTGGCACATTCGTATGATCCTTTACTGCCACCAATGCCCATTTTTTGAAAGTGAGAGCAGGGTTGAATTGATCAAAATAGTGGGCGGGGTATTCTTGTAAGGAATACCGATAGGTATCAAGTCGATTGGATATCGTTTTAATAAAAGGGCCAAATGATCCCCATAGCGCTGCTGTTTGATCTTGTTGCAAGGACATTTCAAGATGCTTGCCGACTAAGAGTGTCTCAGCAATGTTTATAATTGTCGGTGTCACCGGCACTGCTATTATTATTTTTTTTGACTATCCGCTTTTATAATCTCAAAATAGGTTGATTTAAATCGATTGCCTTCAAACGTACCCTGCACTTTAGCTTTTTTTACAGCATTACAAAATCCATCATCTGCGTGGGCATCGCCATGGTCATCTATTGAAGTCCCTTCTACTAAGTAAACCTTATCATTCCACTTGATTGCAAGAGGACAGCCTTCTGCTTTCATTTTAAAATTGCAGGTACCACAACTAGCAAGTACTTCATATGTTTTTTTCTTTTTATCTAGTTGTTTGACTGACTGTTCTTGTGCCTGGGCAAAAAGTCCAATTAAAAGTCCCAAAAGTGCTACTGTGATTCTCATATTAATTGTTTTATTAATGAACGGGTTCAATAAGATCCCACAAGTTTCCATATAAATCTTTAAAGACACAAACTTTACCAAACTTTTCTATTCTTGGTTGTTCCATGAATTGTACACCCTTGTCCAAATAGTTGTTATAGGTAGTTTCAAAATTATCAGTATGTAAAAATAAGAACACGCGACCTCCCGACTGATTTCCAATAGCTTTCTCTTGATCTGGTGTTGCGGCTTTTGCCAACAAAAGTGTACAATGTGTAGAATTTGGAGATACTACTACCCAACGTTTTGTTGCACTTAATATGGTATCCTCTACTAATTGAAAGCCAAGTATGTTGGTATAGTAATGAATAGCTTCATCATAATCACGTACTAGTAAGCTTATTTGAACCAAACGTAATTCAGTCATCGTATCAATTATTCAATCTCAATTAGTTTTTCCTCAATCTGGTATAAGGAAATTTTTCCAAGATCAACAGGGCCCTTTTGTTCTGTAATTGTCAATTTTATTTTATTCAACTCCAAAGTGGGAAATGTAACGATTCGTTTAGCACCGATAGTTGTACCTTTTATAGTTGAGATTTCTTGATCCTTTTTATCATATAGGGCAATAGTAAATTGGCTGCAATGTTGTCCATTTTTTAGATTTTCCATGAGCGAGATGCAATTGGCGCGCGTTGGCTTCTCTAGTTGTATTACTGTTTCTTGCTTTGTCTTGAAAATTCGACTTCCATTCGTTTCAAGTAAGTTGGATTTGAAGTTGGCGTCAATTAATTTTTTAAATCCAATAAGTGCTAACGAATCCTCTGCTGCAATGTTACCCGTTGCATTGGGCGGAACGTTT
>CAIRNW010000317.1 GCA_903879995.1 uncultured Bacteroidota bacterium | reverse complement strand
TTTCGGACACCTCGCAGTCGGTTATTGATGTTTTATTGAAAGAAGCTTCTCGCTACCAAGTAGAATTTAAATTACAGACAGCTGTTGAAACGGTATTCAGGAAGGATCATTATTTCCAACTCCAGTTGAATAAAGCGGAAGTCATTGAAGCAAATTATTGCTGTGTAGCTTGCGGGGGGATGTTGAATGAACGAGCGTTGCATTGGCTAAAGCCTTTTGGGCATACGCTTATTCCACCGGCACCCTCACTTTTTACATTTAATGCTCCCACTAATTCATTGGTGAAGCTCATGGGTGTTAGTGTACCGCAAGTGCGAGTAAGAATTCAAGGTTCAAAGTTTGAAGAAACAGGGCCAGTATTAATTACACATTGGGGACTTAGTGGTCCAGCTATTTTGAAACTGAGTGCATGGGGTGCACGTTGGTTGCAAGAGAAAAAGTACCAATTCACAATTCATCTTAACTGGT
Source organism: uncultured Bacteroidota bacterium (assembly GCA_903879995.1). Classification (GTDB taxonomy): domain Bacteria; phylum Bacteroidota; class Bacteroidia; order Chitinophagales; family Chitinophagaceae; genus JJ008. Next base: position 5,482 of record CAIRNW010000317.1, on the reverse strand, counting down.
TAGAAGGCGAGGGATGGAATAGTGCAAATCTTGCTGCGTATTTTGATTTACAGCGGGTGGAGCAGCCAAATCGGCCATTGGTAACAAGTGGATTGTTTCAGCTTCCCAGGCGATTGTGGACTTACTTGCTGTCAGAGGCTGCCATTGATGAAGCTTGTCGTTTTGCAACCCTTTCCGCCAAACAGAAAAATAAATTGGTCAAGCTACTCACCGACCAAGAGATTATTATATCTGGTAAAACAACTTTCAAGGAAGAATTTGTTACAGCCGGAGGAATTGATTGCAGCCAGGTAGATCCTGCGCGTATGGAAAGCAGATTGATCCCTGGTTTATTTTTTGCAGGTGAAGTGTTGGATGTAGATGGAATTACAGGAGGTTTTAACTTTCAACATGCTTGGAGCAGTGGATATACAGCTGCCGTGGCTATGGCGCAGGCCACAAAGCACTAAACATCAAATTGATTTTTAGTACGAACATGACACCATGCAAACAAGGGAAATCCAGCTATCACCAGTAAAGTTGATACAATAGAAATGCCTTGCGATACAAGGAGCACTCCAATGAACATTAAATAAAGGGGATAGGAGAGTAATAGCAAGGCACTTAACACTGAATCATAGTGCCCTGTTTTGCCAAAATGTGAAAGCGTGAATTGTTGCAAAGGATAATACAAGGGTACGTGAAGTATTTTTCCAAGCAGCGCAAAAGGAAACAATATCCTTTTTTCAACGGTGCTAACAGGTACTCCAAGTAGTTGTTCAAGTTTTTCTTTATCCTGTGGAGCAATCTCATACACTAGTTTGCTTAATTCCTCCTGTAAGCATTGATTAAAATGTTGATGACGGTGGCCGTCGCTTTTTGCAAGCGGAATTCGATCGGCAGTGATTGGTTCACCAAAGTTGATATGAATATTTTTTCCAAATGTTCTGAACGAGCTGTAATTGAGCCCTACTGGTAAAACAGTTAAGGGAACACCTGCCTCCCAGGCTTGAATCGCTAATCGGGCAGTTCCTTTCTTGAGATTTCGCAAATGCCATTCGTTAACACAAAGCGCCTCGCTATAGATAGTTACTATTTGATTTTGTTTGAAAAGTGCCACACAGGTGTTGAAGGTTTGATAATTCACATGCAGATTCTCTACGCCTTCGCTTGTTCTGTATACTGGAAAAATGCGTAGGGATTGAAGTAATCGGGCGTGCCATTTTTTCTTGAAGGCGTCTCCTCTGGCCAGGGCCCATACCGGTTCTTTAAACAGTGTATCAAGCAGAATTGAATCGAGAAAAGAATTAGGATGATTTGCCGCTAATAATACAGGGCCTTTTGTTTCAAGAATTGCCGGATTATTAATCCGAATATCCCTGCATAAAAGCCTGATTGCCAGCCTAGAAGCTAGTTTAAGTCCTTGATAAAGCAAGCCCTGATTTTTAGTGAAAATAATGATAATACCTGTATCTTTGCCACCCCGAAATAAAACCCTCGGGTTATTAGAATGTTTCACCAATTTATTACCAAACAATTAAACGCTGATGTACAGGAGAGTGGGGCGGATACCGTCACACCTGCAGCGACAACAAAAGCACCTGTAGAGGCTGTGCTAACTGCACATGATGATTTTGACTGGACCGTAGACAAGCGTAATGTTACTTCCTACTCTGATGACGAGAAAGAGAAGTACCACAAAGTTTACGAAGGCACATTCGTTCAATTGAGCGATGGCGAGTTGATCAAAGGTTTAGTGGTGGGAATGACTAAAACAGATGTGGTACTCAACATCGGTTTTAAAAGTGATGGATTGATTTCTTTGAATGAATTCCGTGACATCCCTACGCTTAAAGTAGGTGACGAAGTGGAAGTAATGATTGTAGAAAAAGAAGACCGTGATGGTCATCTGAATCTAAGTCGTCGTCAAGCGCGTATTACGCGTGCTTGGGAGCGTATTGTGGAAGTTCACAAAACTGGCGAGATTATCACCGGTACAGTTACTTCTAAAACTAAAGGCGGTTTGATTGTTGATGTATTTGGCATGGAAACTTTCTTGCCAGGTTCACAAATTGATGTTAAGCCGGTTACTGACTATGATCAGTTTGTTGGTAAAACAATGGAATTTAAAGTTGTTAAGATCAATGAAACAATCAAAAATGCAGTAGTATCACACAAAGCATTAATTGAAAGCGATATTGAAGCACAACGTGCACAGATCATGAGCAAGCTGGAAAAAGGACAGGTGTTGGAAGGTACAGTGAAGAATATCACAGACTTCGGCGCCTTTATGGATTTAGGTGGTCTCGATGGTTTATTATACATCACCGATATTTCATGGGGTCGTATTGCACATCCTTCAGAGGTGCTTAAGCTTGATCAGAAAATCAATGTGGTGGTACTTGACTTTGACGACGAAAAGCGTAGAATTAGCTTAGGATTGAAACAGCTCACTCCTCATCCTTGGGATGTATTGGGAGAAGGAGTTGTAGAAGGAAATGTAGTGAAGGGTAAAGTTGTGAATATTGAGGACTATGGTGCTTTCTTAGAAATTCAACCTGGTGTTGAAGGGTTGGTTCACGTTTCTGAAATTACCTGGGCTAATACTCCCGTTAATGCAAAAGAGTATTTCAAGTTAGGAGATGAGCATGAAGCAAAAATCGTTACACTGGATAAAGAAAGTCGCAAGATGAGTCTTTCTATCAAGCAGCTTTCAGCCGATCCATGGAATGAGATTGATGCTAAATTCCCAGAGGGAAGTCGTCATGCAGGTCTAGTAAAAAACATTACCAACTACGGTGTGTTTGTTGAATTAGCGCCCGGTATTGGAGGTATGATTCATATCAGTGACTTAAGCTGGTTGAAGCGTTTCAATCATCCAACTGAGTACACAAAAGTTGGACAACATATCGACGTGATGATCCTGGGTATTGACCGGGAAAATCGCAAACTACAGTTAGGCCACAAGCAACTGGAAGAAGATCCATGGAATACACTGCAGGATACTTTCGCCATCGGAAGCTTGCATGAGGGATTAGTTACACGTCGTGATGATAAGGGTGCTGTTGTTCAGTTGCCATACGGCTTAGAGGGATTTGCTCCTAACCGTCATTTGGCTAAGGAGGATGGCAAAACTATCGGTGCTGACGAGACTGCGTCTTTCATGGTGATTGAATTTGATCGGAATGAAAAGCGAATTGTACTTTCTCACACCCGTATTTGGGAGCAAGGGAAAGTAGAAGAAGCTGAAGTAGCTAAGAAAGAAGCTAAAGCTGATTCTGACAAAACCAAGAAGGCTGTAAAGAATATCCAAAGCAAAGTTGAAAAAGCAACTCTGGGCGATCTGGGTGTTTTAGCTGACCTGAAGAAAAAGATGGAGGGTGGTGCTGAGGAAAAAGGCGCTGAATAATCCAGTTTTGTCTAACTTATACTACAAGGCTGCCGTTATCGGCAGCCTTTTTTTATGCCTGTGCGACTGGGCTTGTTATATTTGTTATACCTGTAACCCCATCGCATGTCTAAAATCGTGCATAGAATCTTTCGTGCCAATTTGATCCGAAAACTTGTTTTTCTGGTTGTTGGTATGGCTTCCTACCCGGGGCTGGCTATGTTCAACCGGTTGCGAATCAGTGGTACTGAACACTTGAAGGGTCTTCCTAAGCAACGCGTTTTATTTGTTAGCAATCATCAAACTTATTTTGCAGATGTAATTACTTTTTTCCAGATTTTTTGCGCTATTAAATGGGGGAAGAAAGATCGGTTGGGAATTCCTTATTATCTCTTAAACCCATTTACCAGGGTTAATTATGTGGCAGCTGTGGAAACGATGAAGGATAACTTGCTTACCCGCTTATTCCTATTAGCGGGGGGGATAACCGTAAAACGAACCTGGCGTGCGGAGGGAAAAGATGTTCGAAGAGGATTGGATCCATCTGATACCCGAAAAATTGTACGGGCACTTGAAAAAAATTGGGTGATTACCTTTCCGCAAGGGACTACCCGACCATTTGCCCCGGGTCGTAAAGGAACAGCTATGATTATCAAAGAAGTTCGTCCTATTGTAATTCCAATTGTGATCAGTGGTTTTTGGCGAGCTTTCAACAAGAAGGGTCTCAAGTTAAAAAAGAGAAATACTCGTTTGTCAGTTCAATTCAAAGCGCCCTTAAAAATTGATTATGATGCACCTGCTGAGCAGATCATGGATCAGATTATGGATGCAATCGAACAAAGTCGCGCATACATGTTAAAAGGGAAGCACCATCGCGCGGAGTTCACCAACTAAGCTTTTTATTTGGCGTCTGTAAAAAGCGCTTTCAATTCAGCTGCTTCTCCAGGTTTCATTTTGCCGCCTAAGATTAATCGTAGTTGTCTTCTTCGGAGTGCTCCGTCAAATAATCTTTGTTCTTCCTCATTCGTAGGCTGAAGTGCCGGCACTGGTCTTGGTTTGCGATTAGGATCAAGTGCCACAAAAGTGTAATAGGCTTCATTGCTCTTGTACCTATACTGTTGGGAGAGATCTTCGCCCCACACGCGTAAGTGAATTTCCATGGAGGAATTGAATGCCCTTGTCACTTTTGCTTCTATATGTACTGTATTTCCCAATTTAATTGGGTTTTCAAAAGAAATATTATCTACTGAGGCAGTAACGCAGGGAACGCTGCAATGTTTTTGCGCTGCGAGCGCCGCCGCGATGTCCATCCAGTACATTAAGCGTCCGCCCATCAGATTTCCGAATAAGTTAGTGTCGTTGGGTAATACCAACTCGGTCATGATGGTTAAGCTATCAGCAGGGGATTTAGATTGCATATCAGCGTTTCTGCAAAGATAATACAGGAGCTGTCGAGAAAAGAGTGGGGGCTGTTACTGTTTTGGGCGCTTTGGGAAAAAGCACTTTTTCTGCTTTTTTCCAATAATCGAAAAAGGAATTAAATCGACCTGTTAACTCAGGAACCATCCAATCTCTTGATTCGTGGTATCCGGGGAAATGGTGAAAGGAGGGGTGTTCTCGTGTATAAACTGACTTGCAATCTCGAAGTCCATTTATTTCACCTACTTCTCCTGCAAAAATTTGCAAACCCTCAATATTTTTTCCAAGTTCAAGTACAAAATTGATTACAGCCTCACTCACCGGGTGCTCTCGAAAATGAGATGGCTCAAGCACTAGAATACGGTTTGCTTTAATTTCTTTTTTCCAGTCTGGGTCAATATGATAAGGGTGATAAAGTAAAACAGGTAAACTGGGGTCTAATAGAGGATTTTCCTTTTCAGGTAATGGGGTTCGTAGCGTGATATTTTCAACCGGTTCCAGCACGTCGGGTACTTCCATGGTGGGTAGATCCATGTAAGGAATGTCTAGAAAAGTCCCTTTTTGCTTGCTTCCACAGTATTGATTTATGTTCTCTTGATTACAGTAATACTTCTTTGAAGAAAAAGTTCCTGCTACCCATTGCCAACTTAGCGTGTTGCTGGCTAGGTCCCCGTCCAGCAAATGGTAGTACATCCA
>CAIRNW010000316.1 GCA_903879995.1 uncultured Bacteroidota bacterium | reverse complement strand
TTGTAACTCTCCAATTCCATGGTAGCCTTATCCGTTTCGATATCAGCTAATACGTCTCCTTTTTTAACAGTATCGCCAACTTGCTTATGCCAGCCAGCAATAACGCCTACCTCCATTGTATCACTCAATCTTGGCATTAAAACCACTTCATCCATTTTTGATAAATCCAAACCAGGGGAAGCGGGGGAAGGTGGGTTTGCAGCAGGAGCACTTGTTGAATTGTAAGCAGCAGCAGCAGACGGAGCTGCGGCAGCAGGAGCAGCGGTGGCTGCAGCATTGTTAAGTAGGGAGGAAATATCCTCTCCCTCATTACCTATAATAGCTAAAAGATCATTAACCTGAATCTTGGAACCTTTTTCTCCGCCTAAATGTAAAAGCACACCGTCTTTGTAGCTCTCCAGCTCCATGGTTGCTTTATCAGTTTCCACTTCAGCGAGCAAGTCGCCTTTCTTAACTCGATCTCCAACCTTTTTATGCCACGCAGCGATAACTCCTTCAGTCATCGTATCACTAAGTCTCGGCATGAGGATCACTTCGGCCATTCCCAAATGAATTTGGGGCCGAAATTAAGATAAAATAAGGGATTAGTAATCTAGGTCCAGCTTCAATCGTTCTTTCAATTCCTGGATCAGGGGGTACCGTTTGACCATTTCCTGGTATCGCTCTTTAGAGCTCAGGATTCCTTCTGTGGAAAGAGCAGCCCCTTTTTGTTCATCGGCAACTACACTAAACTGTAGGCTTTTATTAGACAATCTCTCCTGCAGAAAAGCGTACAATTTATTTCTTTCTTGCTCGATAAAACGTTGTTCTATGTTATTGGCTGTTACTACCTCAAAGGTGCTTGCCTCAATGATACGCAAACTGGCGGAGTCAAAAGGTTGTGCGGCAGGATTCCTGGCTTCTTTAAGTTGTTGAGTGTACAGTTTCCAGGCTTCCTGCAAAGAAGTTTCTTCAAGTTGTTTTTCCTCTACCCACTCAATCCCACTGGTTTGTTTAAATTGTTCTCGGATCTTAGAAAGCGCACTCAACTTTGGGGAAGTTGATGCTGATTTTACTTCTTTAGTAAGAGGGATTTGTTTTTCAACGGGCGTTTCTATCATCAATTTAGCCGCCGCCTGTGGGGGAACTTGAGTGTTTGCTGTTTTACCCGGGTTGGCAGTGATATTTTTTGTAGAAATGGAAGGAGTGTAGGGACGAATGGGACTTGCCTTGAAACCAACAGAGGACTCAGTTATTTTTTTTTTTGAGAGACCTGCATCTCCTGTTGCAACACCCAAGGCTTGTTCCAGGTAGCAGAGTTTGATTAACACCAACTCTACATATAGTCTTTTGTTGCGGGCTGCCTTATAATTTAATTCTGCTTCATTTAAAATATTCAATAGACTTACCAGGGTTGCTGTTGAAATAGCATTTGCGGTTTCCTTGTATTTATCTTTGAAAGATTCCACCACATCCAATAAGGCCACTGCCTTTGTATCCTTACAGACCAATAGATTACGGGTGAATTCCGCCAGGCCATTTATAAATAGATCTCCATCAAAACCCTTCTGATTGATTTGGTCGTACAATAAAAGTGCCTGAGCCAGATCCTGTTCTTGCATGTATTGAATGAAGCGGAAAAAATAATCTTCATCCAAGATGTTTAAATGCTCAAGTGTCTGGGTATAATCAACAGCGCCACTGGTAAAGCTTACTATTTTGTCAAGCAAACTCAGTGCATCACGCATGCATCCTTCACTTTTTTGAGCAATTACCTGTAATGCAGATTTGTCTGCTTTGAGCTTTTCTTTTTTACAAATACTTTCTAAATGGGCCACCGTATCCGCCGTAGTAATTCTCTTGAAATCAAAAATCTGACAACGACTTAAAATAGTAGGAAGAATCTTATGCTTCTCGGTGGTTGCTAAAATAAAGATGGCATAGGGAGGCGGCTCTTCTAGTGTTTTTAGAAAGGCATTAAATGCAGCAGTGGAGAGCATGTGTACCTCGTCAATCACATAAACCTTGTAACGCCCCCCTTGTGGAGCAAATCGAACTTGCTCGGTCAGGGTGCGAATATCTTCCACAGAGTTGTTGGAAGCTGCGTCCAACTCAAAATAGTTGATGGAGCCACCTTCTCTAAAGGATACGCAACTGGTGCATTGATCACAGGCTTCACCCTCTTTAGTAGGTTTTTCGCAGTTAATTGTTTTTGCCAGAATACGGGCACAAGTAGTTTTCCCAACCCCCCTGGGTCCACAGAATAAAAATGCATGCGCCAATTGCTGATTACGAATTGCATTTTTCAGGGTAGTGGTGATATGTTCCTGCCCCACCACAGTATCAAATAACTGAGGTCTGTACTTACGGGCAGAAACAATAAAACGATCCATGGTCGCAAGATAAGAAACTCAACCCTCAAAAAAATGCTTATAGAATCGGATGTCTCTCAAAAGGAAGCGTTGGATCAAATTGAAAACGCCAGGTGATCAACTGTCTGGTCAGATAGGTATCACCGAGACCCGTTGCCACATTAATCATCTTGGGATTAAAATCTCCGATCCATTGTAGTTCGTAATAATTATACCGATGCAAAGCCTGCACAACAAACTTTGCTTCATTGATTAGGAAGGCATCAATTCCCTTACCCTGAAACGCTGGGACTACCCCAAAAATAATACCCGTAAATCGCTTGTTGGGTTTGGTCCATTTGACCCATAGAAATTTCAATTTGCCCAGGAAATCAAACTGGCCATTTAGGTATTTAAACCACTGATTTAAGTCCGGGATATTGATAAAAATACCAATGGGTTGATCGTTATAATAGGCAAACCATACAATTTTTTCGTCCATCACGGGTTTCATTTTCCTGAACATGGAAATTGCAAGATCCTTGCTGATTTCCTTGAGTCCGCCATGTCCTGCCCAGGCACTGTTGTACACAATTGAAAAATCTACCGCAAACTTGTCTAAATCTTTTTTTGTGGCATGAACGGCTTTGAATCCCGGATCTTTTTTTACTTCAGCATGTCGATCGATTAATTTTTGGCTGATCTCTCGAGTGGGGTCCAACCCGTAACAATATTGATTGAAGAAGGGTTGAAAACCATACCCCTCAAATAACCTGCGGTAATAAGGCTTGCTGTAACTCATACAATAGAGGGGCGGTTGAAATCCCTCTACAATCAGCCCCCACCAACGATCTCTCTCTCCAAAATTGATAGGACCATCCATTGCACCCATTCCTTTTGCAATCAGCCAGGTACGGGCTGTATCAAAGAGCAAATTGGCTGCCTGTTGATCTTCAATGCAGTCAAAAAAACCAACTCCTCCAACTGGAAATCGGTCGCCTTTTGTTCTATATTTTTTGTTTACAAATGCGGCAATTCGTCCTACCAAATTACCCTGCTCATCTTCAAGGATCCACCGGATGGCTTCCCCAAATCGAAATGCCTTGTTTCGAGCCGGATCAAAAACCTCTTCTACATCCTTATCAAGCGGACGAATATAATTGGGTTCGCCTTTAAAAAGGAGCACATTTACTTTTAAAAAATCCCGCTGGTCCTTCCGATTTTTTACCTCCCGAATTTGCATGGGGCAAATGTAGGAAAGGCCGTCCGGCCAAACGTGATTTCCGGGTAGCTCTTCGGGTCAATTTTTCTTTTCATTTTTTCCCTGCGTGCCCCTACCTTTGCGGCCTGAAATCGAAGGGTCAATTGTACCCTTAAAAAAACCTACAAAAATGGCTATAACTGGTAAAGTTAAACAGGTAATCGGAGCCGTAATCGACGTGCAATTCGATGGTAAACTTCCTGAAATCTACAATGCGTTAGAACTTAAAAGAGAGAATGGTGATACGCTGGTGCTTGAAGTACAGCAGCACCTGGGAGAGGACAGCGTTCGTACTATTGCGATGGACGGTACAGAAGGGCTGGTGCGTGGCATGACCGTTGTAGATACCGGAAAAGCTATAGCGATGCCTACGGGTGAGGGAATCAAGGGTCGTCTTTTTAACGTAACGGGTGATCCCATTGATGGATTACCTGCCGTTACCAAAGAAAATGGACGTCCCATCCACAGTCAACCTCCTCTTTTTGAAAATCTGAGCACTGCCAGTGAGGTACTTTATACAGGTATCAAAGTAATTGACTTGATCGAGCCTTATGCAAAGGGTGGAAAAATTGGATTGTTTGGAGGTGCGGGTGTGGGTAAAACCGTATTGATCCAGGAGTTGATCAACAACATTGCAAAAGCTTATTCAGGTTTGTCTGTATTTGCTGGTGTGGGTGAGCGTACGCGTGAAGGAAATGACCTGATGCGTGAAATGATTGAGGCAGGGATTATGAAATATGGTGATGCGTTCAAGCATAGCATGGAAGAAGGTGGATGGGATTTGAGTAAAGTTGATATGAAAGAACTTTCTGATTCAAAGGCAACTTTTGTGTTTGGTCAGATGAACGAACCTCCTGGAGCTCGTGCACGTGTGGCACTTTCAGGGTTGACAATTGCTGAGTATTATCGTGATGGAGATGGACAAGGTAAAGGGCGTGATATCCTATTTTTCGTAGACAATATCTTCCGCTTTACACAAGCTGGTTCTGAGGTGTCTGCACTTTTAGGTCGTATGCCTTCCGCGGTGGGATACCAACCAACGCTTGCGACCGAGATGGGTATCATGCAAGAGCGTATCACTTCTACCAAAAACGGATCTATCACATCTGTACAGGCCGTATATGTTCCTGCGGATGACTTAACCGATCCAGCACCTGCCACTACGTTTGCGCACTTAGATGCTACCACGGTATTGTCTCGTAAAATTGCTGACTTAGGTATTTATCCTGCGGTGGATCCGTTGGATTCTACATCAAGAATTCTTACACCACAAGTAGTGGGTGATGCGCATTATAACTGTGCCAACCGTGTAAAATCTATGTTGCAGCGTTATAAGGAGCTTCAGGATATTATTGCCATCCTCGGTATGGACGAATTGAGTGAGGAGGATAAGATGGTAGTATCTCGTGCCCGTAAAGTACAGCGTTTCTTGTCGCAGCCATTCCACGTTGCCGAAGCCTTTACTGGCTTGAAAGGAGTACTCGTACCTATCGAGGAGACTATTCGCGGTTTCAATATGATTATGGATGGCGAAGTAGATGATTATCCAGAGGCAGCCTTCAACCTGGTGGGTACCATTGACGACGCAATCGAGAAGGGTAAGAAATTGTTGGCACAAGCAAACGCATAAACAGAACGGAAATGATAGTGGAGATTCTAACACCCGAGAAAAAATTATTTAGTGGCGATGCATATGGCGTGCAAATGCCTGGCCTCACTGGATCATTCGAAGTGTTGGAAAAACATGCTCCATTGATCAGTGCTCTCCAAGCTGGTACTATCAAAGTGTTGCGTGACAAGCAAAATGATCTGGCCCGTTTCTCTATCCAAGGCGGCTTTGTTGAGGTTTTGAATAATCGTGTTACAGTGCTGGTAGAAGGTGGCGCTGCATTATAGGCTCTATCAAATTTTGTATGTGAACCCCTGTACAACTACAGGGGTTCTTTTTTTGCGTTAAAAAAATGTGAATGCCCTGTTTTAATTTCAGGGGCTGCTGCTAGAGGTTGTATTTTTATTCCTTGTGAAAAAGGTTTTTGCTCCCATTACACTGCTGATAAGTCTTTCTCTGGTAGGTATCATTTTTATTCAGGTATCCTGGATCAAGAATATGGTGCTATTAAGGGAAGAACAAATCAAACACCGGGTTGGTGAAACTGCTATGCAAGTGGCAGATCAACTGGTGGAGTATGCAAACCCGTATACACCGGGTTCCTCCCTAAAAAAAAGAGGACTGATTGAGGGATTTGGATTGGATTTTTTTACGCCACCCACTGTTGCCAGCCGATATACCACTGCCGAAATTCAAAAGCGTTTTTTAAGAACATTTCAGTTGAATGATTTGAAAGGAGTTTCATTTGAATTTGGAATTGCCACCTTGGGCCCATTGGGCAATAATATTTTTGAAAAAACCTCTCCTCGTTTTTTCAAAGTCTATGAGGATACTGCTCACAACTATTCTGTAGTTCGTGGTTTAAGAGATCCTTCCTCTGCCGGTTTTATGGGGGAGGCTATTGGAGTAAATGAGTTATTGATTGTGGTGGTTCCGGGTATCAAGGATATTGTAGTTCGCTCCTTACGATGGAACATTGCGGCCTCTATTCTATTTACGCTGGCAATTTTGGCTGCCTTTTATTTTACCATTCGCACTATGATCCAGCAGAAAAAAATCGGTGAAATGAAAACCGATTTTATCAATAACATGACGCATGAATTTAAAACGCCGCTGGCTACTATTTCATTGGCGGTGGATTCCATGCGAAATGAAAAAGTAATTCAGGATCAAGAAAAGATGCGGTACTTCAGTAGTATTATCAAGGAAGAAAATTTACGGATGAACAGGCAGGTGGAAACCATCCTAAAAGCATCTCAATTTGATAAAGGAGAAGTTCAGCTGAACCTAAAACCCATCGCAGTTCATGCCGCACTTGAAAAAGTAGTGGATAATTTCAAATTGCAACTTGAGCATACTGGAGGGCATATCAATCTATTTCTCCGAGCCAACATAGATTCCGTAGAGGCCGATGAAGTGCATCTTTCCAACCTGCTTACTAATTTGATCGATAATGCCATTAAATATGCGAGGGAGCAAGTGCCTCCTCAAATCCAACTCGAAACAAGTTGTACCGATCATTCAATTCAAGTTCGTGTAGTGGATAATGGGATAGGGATGAGTCGTGATACAGTCAAGCGAATTTTTGAAAAATTTTACAGAGCACACACGGGAAATCGCCATAACGTCAAAGGCTTTGGTCTAGGACTTAGTTATGTAAAAAGTGTAACGGAAGCCATGGGTGGAAAAATAACCGCTGAGAGTACACTTGGAAAAGGAAGTGTCTTTACGCTAGAATTGCCCTTGCTGCGTGGCTAATTAAGTTGATTCAACTTTCCAGAGTAAACTGCTGTCTCCGTAGCTTAAGAATCGATAATTATTATCTAACGCGTGGTTGTATATCTTTTTCCAGTCCTCACCCACCATTGCGGCAATCAATAGTAATAAAGTAGAGCGAGGCTGGTGAAAATTTGTTAATAGTCCACTGATGGTTTTGATGGAGTAGCCCGGCGCTATCAATAAAGCAGTTTGAGTCACTAATTTGTCCAACTTCCTTTTTTCCATCCACTGAATCAGGCATGCTAGTGCATCTTCCACGGAAAGGGCCATTTCCTCCAGTTGATAAGATTCCCATTGCTGTAAATGGGGCACTGCTAAGGGGTCCTCTTTTTTTATTTTGACTCCTAGCCAATAGAGGGATTCCAAAGTTCGTAGCGAAGTAGTGCCCACTGCTATAAGTGGTTTTTGTAATCGATGTTGCCAGGTCTTTAAAAAATCAAGTGATACGTCTATCCATTCATGGTGCATGGGGTGTCCTGCTAAAATTTCTGCTTTGACAGGTTTAAATGTTCCTGCTCCCACTTGTAAAACCACCTGTGCACTTTCAATCGATCGGGTTTTTAACGCTTGCAAAACCTGTTCAGTAAAATGTAGCCCTGCGGTGGGTGCTGCCACGGAGCCTTGTTTTGTTGCATAGACGGTTTGATAACGATCTGAATCGCTTATTACTGCTTTTCTTTTTAAATAGGGCGGTAACGGCGTTTGGCCAAACACCTCCAGCACAGTAGAAAACCTGTGATGTGTTGGTGTCCAGGAAAATGTCAAGACAAAAGAATCTTGCTCTTTTGTATTCAATTCCACTTCGAGTTGAATGCCCTCCTTTACTTGTGTAAGTGTAGTTCCCCTTTTCCATTTTGAGGCACCACCTACCAAGCAATGCAGCGAAACACTACGAGTGCTGCTAAGTGCCTGGTGCATATCACCCATTGCAGCAATCGGCTCCAGGCAAAAGACCTCAATCAGACCACCTGTATTTTTTTCAAAAAGTAATCGCGCAGGAATCACCTTGGTCTGATTAAATACAAGCCAGGAATTATTGGGGATTTGGTTGGGGAGTTCGTGAAAAAAATGATCTGAAATTGTCTTGTTCTTGTATTGCAACAAACGTGCCTGATCTCTTTGCTCCAGTGGAAAGGCAGCAATTTTTTCTGCAGGAAGTGCGTAGTCAAAATCTGCAATGGGCAGACTGCGGGGATCTTGTTTCATACAACCAACTGTTGTGGGTTGTAAAGGTCGTCAAATTGCTCGTTTTTTGGGCCAGACACGGCTTATCCACATCTATCCACATGTAATTAACACCTAAAAGTGGGATAATATATTCCCACCTCATAAAACCTAATGTGG
>CAIRNW010000315.1 GCA_903879995.1 uncultured Bacteroidota bacterium | reverse complement strand
TTAAAACTATGATCTCCAATACCGGCTATGATGCGGATGATGTATTAGCAAACGCTGATGCTTATAAACGGCTGCCGATTTCTTGTAAAAAGTTAGCTGACAAAGGAGGTCATAAGTATTGAATAACAATTAAATACGAGTTTTATCTATATTTAATTATAAGGCATTGGAATGCCTCCAGTTCATTAAACTTTCTCACTAAGGCGCTATCCAACACAAGATTTTGTTTTTCAAAACGTTAAATCTCTCTAAAACCGACTAACAATCCGTGTAATCTCTTAGTGAAAATGATAAGCGGCTACTTGGTTGTAAGTAACTTAGCGACCTTTATAACTAACCCTCTGCATGACTCGCTTTTATACATTAAAACTGTTTATTGCAATCCTTTTTTCTATCAGTACCGGATTGCAGGCCCAGGACTTCTCCAATAAGGGTAAGGAGTTCTGGATCCCTTATTCTTATCATGTAGGAATGAGTGGTGGCGTAGGTAGCAATGTAGCCATGACGCTTTATATCACTTCCGATGTTACTACTACTTATACCGTTGAAATTTATGGCGGGGCTAATTTACAAGCCGGAACCATCAATGCGGGTCAAGTTGTTACCTGTGTTGTGCCAAACACAAATTTTATAAATGCAGCAGGAATTTTCAATAACAAAACTGTTCGCGTTTTAGCAGAAAAGCCAGTTGTTGTTTACTCCTATATTACCCAAAGTGCTGTCAGTGGTGCCACAGTATGCTTGCCCACTAATGTATTGGGTAATGAGTATTATTCGATGAATTACACACAGGTTTCTAACTCTGCAAATGCAAATTCTTATTTTACAATTATTGCAGTAGAGGATAATACTACGGTTGAAATAACTCCTGCTGCCGCTACTACAAATGGTTGGGCTGCCGGCAGTGTGAATACAATAACGCTAAATAAAGGGCAGATTTATCAAGTTCTGGGTACTGTTAATAATACACCTTCCAGTGGGCTGTATTCGGGTGTCGACTTAACGGGTTCAAAAATTCGTTCCGTATCAACCGGCACTTCCTCGTGCAAAAGGATTGCCGTATTCTCTGGTGCTGGAAAAATGAAAATTGGGACAACATGCTCAGGTGGTGCCAATAGTTCAGATAATTTATACCAGCAGTTATATCCTGCCGGCTCATGGGGGAGAGATTACCTAACTGTACCCAGTTATAATAGGCCAATTAACTTTTACAGGGTCATGAAAAAGGATCCTGCTACCAATGTTTATTTAAATGGTACGCTAATCCCAGCCTCCAGTTTTGTTAACAACAGATATTACGAGTTTACTGGAAATACACCAAACCGTGTTACTGCTGATCAGCCCGTTTCTGTTTCTCAGTATTTCACTACGGCCAATTGTTCGTCTAATCCTAATCCTTATGATCCGGATATGATTATATTAAATCCGGTTGAGCAAAATATTTCGAAAGTAACATTGGTTAGTTCCAATCTTGTTGCGGCAAGTCCCCAGCATCATATCCATGTTGTAATGCCCACGGGTGGTACAGGAATTTCTTCTTTCAGAATAGATAATAATCCCATTCCGGCTTCCTCTTGGGTGGTGCATCCTCAAAATCCGGCTTATGCCTATGCTTATCTTGCCAATGTTACACAAGGTTATCACACTTTAAAATCTGATTCAGGGTTTAATGCCATGGCATATGGCTATGCGAATGCTGAGTCCTACGGGTACTCTGCTGGAGCAAACGTAAAAGACTTGTACCAGTACATATCTCTGGAAACGCCAAATTCATCTGTGAACTTTCCAGCTACTTGTGCTAATACGCCCTTTTACTTGTCTATGACTTTTCCTTACCAGCCTACAACCATAAACTGGGTGTTTGGTGCTGCATTAAATGCACTGGGTATTGCCGATGTCAGCTTAACGAATCCCACTCCAACTTCTACACTTATAGTAAATGGACGTACTTTATATGTTTATAAACTTCCTACACAGTACACGGTAACTGCTTCTAATATCTATCCCATTAAGGTTTTAGCAACCAATCCAACTCCGGATGGGTGTGGCGGTGAGCAGGAGATTAATTTTGACTTGGAAGTATTGAACCGACCTACAGCTGGTTTTACCTTTTCCGGAATCTGTGCAAATAGTACTACTCAGTTCACCGATGCTTCTAATACAGGAGTCAGACCAATTTCTACTGTAAATTGGACGTTTGGTACATTGGGAACTTCTACGCAGTTAAATCCAACTTATTCATTTCCTGCAGCTGGAACTTACCCTGTCACCTATTCATTGATAACTGATATAGGTTGTAGGTCTGATACAATCACTCAGAACGTCACCATTAATCCGTTGCCAACTGCTACTGTTACAGGAACTATCACAACCTGTATTAATTCACCTCAACCTTCCATAACTTTTACAGGTGCGGGAGCTACTCCTCCTTATACTTTTACTTACAACATTAATGGAGGTGCTAC
>CAIRNW010000314.1 GCA_903879995.1 uncultured Bacteroidota bacterium | reverse complement strand
TGAAGCACAGACCACCACTACTGCAAGGTTTAGTGTTTCAATGGGAATTATGCCCGACTATACCTATGGTGGAAATGGTGTTCGGGCGGATGGTGTTACCGAGGGAAGAGCGGCACAAAAAGCCGGATTAAAAGCGGGCGACATTGTGCTGCAAATCGGGGATTACCGCGTTAGTTCAATGGAGTCATATATGCAAACCCTGGGCCGTTTTAAGAAAGGTGATAAAACAACGGTGGTTTATCAGCGTGGTTCCGAAAAGTTCACTGTTGAAATACAGTTTTGATCGAACACCGGTAATGTAAAAGTTCGTTGTAACTTAGGTTACAATTGTTATGGCAGAGCGCACCACAAAACTGGTCTTAGACAATTCTCTGATTACCGAAGCTTTCTTTGAAGGCACGCGCCTATTGGGAATTGTTGCCCCGATTCGCGGATATCAATTTTGTTGGCACCTCAATAATTCAATTGGACTTGATTTTCGTATCAATGAATTAGAAATAAAAAGAATCTATAAGAAAAGACAATATTCCTTTTCTGTATATGAATACAAAGAGCCGACCGGCTCCCTTGAGCACTATATTTATAATAATAAGTTTGATGGCGAATTTCTGTTGCCCGAATTCAAGCATCTTGATTTTTTATGGTTAATGCGTGAGGACGAAGTGAGCGATGCTTCTATTCAACAAACGATTCAAATTATTCGAAGTATTCCTCCTGTTCAATTAGTAGCCGAGCTTCCTGTTGACCAAGTAAAGAATAAAGAGAATTTAGTTTTCTAATTTATTTTACCAAAAGAGGTACCTCAGCTTGCGCAATAATTTTCCCAATTGGGTTGATATGTGCACCAAGTCCCTTTGCGTGTAATAATGCTTGTACTTCTTTTAAAGAGTCTGGATTACAACTAATCAACAAACCTCCGTTGGTTTGTGGATCGGGTAGTACAGTAAAGGCTTCCATTACGTTTACTCCTTTTTCAAATTTTACCTTACTGCTGTATGCGTTCCAATTACGCGGTGTGGCATCAGGACTAATCCGTTGGCTGATATAAGACTGCAAGCCTTCTATCAAAGGCACTTGGGCATAATCGATAACAGCGCTGCAACCACTTCCTCCTGCCATTTCCAACACATGTCCCATTAACCCAAATCCAGTTACATCGGTCATGGCATTTACACCTTTTATTTTACCCAACTCCTCTCCAATAAAATTTAGTTGCGTTAACTGTTGGTGTAGTGTGGTACGATCTGCCTCTTGCAGTAATCCTCTTTTTTCTGCAGTAGCCAGGATACCAACGCCCAAGGGTTTTGTGAGTAGTAATAAATCTTCTGGTTGTGCGGTATTATTTTTTTTCAAGTTTTCAAGGGGAACAATTCCGGTAACTGCCAACCCAAAAATAGGTTCGGGTGAATCAATACTATGTCCGCCAGCCAAAGGAATGCCAGCGGCTACACAACTAGTACGCCCCCCTTCCACCACTCGTTGTGCATGCGTAGCTGCAATTTTTTCAATCGGCCAACCCAAAATTGCAATAGCTAGTAAAGGTTTTCCGCCCATCGCATACACATCGCTGATGGCATTCGCTGCCGCTACTTTTCCAAATAAAAAGGGATCGTCTACTATAGGGGTAAAAAAATCTGTAGTTGAAACCAATGCCGTGCCATTCCCTAAATCATAAACCGCTGCGTCATCATTACTATGATTGCCTACTAATAAATTTTTGTTATCGGGTAACGCAAGGTTGGTATGTAATATTTCTTCCAGCACCTTCGGCGCAATTTTACAACCACAGCCTGCGCCATGTGAAAATGAGGTGAGTTTAATTGGCTCTGTGTTCATCTTATACTTAATTAATGGAAAGCAACTTTTCTAAATTGGCAGCACCTGTTTGTTCAGCGGGAATTGCCGTTAATAGTTTATCAAGCCCCTCTCTATTCTGCAAGGACTTTGCATATAGTTTATCATAATACCGAAGTAAAATTTCAAAACTGGCTGCTATATTATTCTCTTGAAAAAAATCAATGGCTTGCTGCGCTTGCAGATGTCCTAGTTTTTTTGTGATTCTTCCTATGGCCGCAATTACCGCTTCTCGATCCAGCGCTCCGTATTCTTCAACAATATGTTCCAATCTTTTTTCAAAGGGAATATCCAAAAAAAACAAAGACGATGTTCGCATAGTCGCCCACAGTTCATTGGGAATATTCACAGTTCCGATTCGTTGCGATTCATCTTCCAGCCAGATCGGAGCAGATGGATTGGCTTGTACACAGTGCTGTAATGCTTGGGCTAATTTGTTTTCAAATTGTTCTTGACCAGGCTGAGGCGGAAGACCAATATTTCCAAAAGCGGATCCTTTGTGCCCAGCCAATCCTTCCAGATCCACTACAAATTTTTCGCTCTTTTTTAAAGCACCTAGTAGTTCTGTTTTTCCAGATCCTGTGTACCCGCCAATTAATTGAAATGAATAATTTTTTTTAAACTGTGCTAGCACCCAATTACGATAAGC
>CAIRNW010000313.1 GCA_903879995.1 uncultured Bacteroidota bacterium | reverse complement strand
GTTAATACTTTTGCAGCTTCTTTTACATCTGTTTCAGTATAGTTAGAATCTGGCCCTTTCCCCAACGTATATAATTCCATAAGTTCTCGGGCATAGTTCTCATCGGGAGCGGTGGCAATGTTTACATAACCATTTAAATAGCGAAGCATGGCGGGATCAATAGTGATATCACGCACCATAGTTTTGAAGTTACCCAACGTATGTTGCCTAATTAAAGCGTGCTGCTTGTACATCAGGTTGGCATTGCCAACATCTGTAGATTCATTTCCAAAATGATCAGTCCAGAATAATATCATCTTCTCTCGAATGCTACGATCCTGATTGATCATATTACCAGTCAACCATTTTTTATAAGAAGCGCGCCGTAAGCCTTGGATAGTTCCGTCATTGTTCACGTTATTAATCCAGGTTGTGCCTTGCACAACAGTTGGATCAGGCACCACTCCAACGGTAGTGGGTGTTACATATTCCTTGATTGGTGGAGCTGGATCAGGAGCTGTTGGATTCAACAATTCATCAATTGTTTGATCCATGGTGCGATTTCTGAAATACGCAACATCACTACGCTTTGCACCAAATTGTACACGGCGTAACAAGTGCAGTACTTCTTCCTCAGTCCAGGGTCCTGTGTAAGGATTCAACCCAGATTGAGTACGTCCTACTGCAACGGCTGGTGCAGAGTTTTTTGCACTTGCAGTTAATTCACTAAAAAAACCGCGGCGATCCATACCGAAAAGGTATAAAAAACTAAAATACCACAGTAAAATTTGGTCAAATTATAAGTAAATCCCCTTGCAACTTAGAGTCGTTCTAAAATGCCGGCAATGCCCTGACCCCCTCCCACGCAAGCCGTTACTAAGCCATACTTTTTGTTAAGTCGTTGAAGATCATGGAGGTTTTGTATAGTCAGCTTGCAGCCGGTACAACCCAGTGGATGCCCTAATGCAATGGCTCCCCCATTGATATTAATTTTTGATGAATCCAGACCGGCTTCTCGTATCACGGCCAAAGCCTGAGCCGCAAAGGCCTCATTCAACTCAATCAGGTCTATTTGCGACAAACCAAGGTTAGCTTGCTGCAATGCTTTTGGTATGGCTACAACAGGACCCATTCCCATTATTCTTGGATGAACACCCGCCACCGCGCAAGACACCAGCCGACCAATAGGAGTAAGACCAAGCTCTTTCACCATTGATTCACTCATCACCACAACAAACGCTGCTCCATCTGAGGTTTGTGAGGAATTACCAGCTGTCACAACTCCTTTGGCAGCAAAAGCCGGCTTCAACTTTGATAAAGCCTCCAATGAAGTATCCGCACGGGGACCTTCGTCTGTATCGACTACAAAACTTCTTTTTTGCCTCTTGCGTTTTTGATCTAGATAAACTTCCTCAATAGTGATAGGGAGTATTCCATTTTTAAAATGACCTTGTTGAATAGCAGCTATTGCTTTCTGATGTGAATCAAATGAAAATTGATCCTGCTCCTCACGACTGATGTTATATTCTTTTGCAACTGCCTCTGCTGTTAAACCCATATTCAAATAATAATCAGGCTCCTCACTTGAAATGGAATAGGCTGGCGCTGTTTTCCATCCTGCCGTAGGCACCATGCTCATACTTTCAACTCCCCCTGCCACAATGCAAGAGGCTAAACCTGCTCGAATTTTAGCAGTAGCCATGGCAATCGATTCCAAACCAGAGGCGCAATACCGATTAATGGTGATACCGGGTACTTCAATTCCCAACGCACGGGCCGCAATGATCCGGCCAACCTGAAGTCCTTGCTCAGCTTCGGGAACAGCATTCCCCACAATTACATCATCCACCCGAGCAGGAGTCAAAGCCGGGATAGATGACATCAATCCCTTGATCACCTCAATGGCTAAATCGTCTGGTCTGGTAAAACGAAACCCACCCTTCTTAGCCTTGGTTACTGCAGTTCGAAAACCTGCCACGATATACGCTTCTTGCATGGCGATTCATTTAGTTGTTTATGCAACTTTATAACCCAAATTTACATCCGAAATGCTTCTTATCAACTGAGCAAGGCCCGTATTCTTGCAATATATTTGCCCCGTCCATGTACAAACTGATCCGAAAAATTTTGTTTTTACTTCCCCCCGAGGAGGCACATCAACTTTCCCTTTTTTTTCTTCAGGTAATATGTAGCACTCCATTCACCCGTCGTATTCTTCGTAATTTTTTTGAGCCAGCAAAAGTATCCCCTGTTAAAATTGCAGGAATTCAATTTCGGAATCGAGTTGGATTAGCAGCTGGTTTTGATAAAAATGCATTACATCTTCGAGAACTAAGTTGTTTGGGCTTTGGGCATGTTGAAATTGGCACAGTAACACCACAGCCACAACGAGGAAATGAAAAACCACGATTATTTAGATTACCGGAGGACAATGCCCTGATCAATCGGATGGGTTTCAATAATGACGGAGTGGTTACCATTGCCAAACGGCTGAAACAGTGGAGAGAAGAAGTGCAGCCCAATGTTGATTTAGAAAAACCATTGATCATAGGCGGCAATATTGGAAAAAATAAAAGCACTTCCAATGAAGAAGCTTGGAGGGACTATGAATTTTGTTTTGAAAGATTACATCCCTGGGTAGACTATTTTGTAGTCAATGTGAGTTCACCCAATACACCGGGTCTTCGTGCATTACAAGACCGCAGCTTTCTGGAAAAAATTCTTACGGGTTTGCAAAAAAGAAATCAGGAAATGAAAAAATCAAAACCCATTTTCCTGAAAATTGCACCTGACTTAGAATGGACGCAGGTAGACGAGGTTATTGAATTAGTGTTAGCAATTGGATTAGATGGGTTGGTGGTGAGTAACACTACCATTCGCCGGGACTCTTTACAAACAGCACCCAATGCTGTGAGTAGAATGGGAGCCGGAGGACTAAGCGGCGCACCACTTAAAGAAAGAAATACTACCCTACTGCAATACATTCATCAAAAAACAAATGGTAAAATACCTTTGATTGCCTCGGGCGGAATCTTTACACCCTCCGATGCAGCAGAAAAGTTCAATGCGGGTGCCTCTCTTGTACAAGTATGGACTGGATTTGTTTACGAGGGACCAGCCATAGCAAAAAATATTTCCGAAGGCAGTAGTTGAATACTATTAACAAGCCAATAAAGAAACGGCTACCACTCCAGCAGTCTCCGTTCGGAGTCGCGTATTTCCTAATTGTACCGGGATAAAATTGGCAGCTAACGCTTGTTGAATTTCATCCGTTGTGAAATCACCCTCTGGGCCAATTCCAATCAGCACTTCCTCCGCCAGTGAAGAAGATAAACTGGATAACGCCTGACGTGTTGTGTTTTCACAATGGGCTATTAAGTTATTTCCATGTTTTAATTTCCAATGCTGCAAATCAGCAAAAGGCTGAGGAGACAGTAAAGTAGGCAACCATGCTTGTCTGCTTTGCAATAAAGCGCTGATCAGAATAGACTCCAATCGATCCATACGAACTGTTTCCTTCTCAGTGCGCTCACATCGTAACGGAATAATTGTAGAAACACCCAGCTCCGTTACTTTTTCCAACAGCCACTCAAACCGATTTCTATTTTTAAGTAATGAAATGGCAAGCGTGATGGAGCGCTTAGGTCTTGCCACGGTTTGTAGCGATTGTAATTGTACCTCACATTTTTTTCGATCAACTGAAGCTATGGTTGCATCAGCCCAATTTCCTTTTCCATCTGTTATGCAAATTGAACTTCCCTGTATTAATCGTAAAACCTGAATGGCATGTCGACTATTATCGGAATCTAATTCCAAGTATGAGCCCGGCTGACCCAACGTTGCACTATAAAATAATGGAGCAGACATAATTAGATTGGCAGATCATCCATATCAGCATCTAGTTCGTTCATTCTGCTACCAGTTTGCACAAACACGCGGGCACTTCCACTTCCATCTTCATCGCGAACGGGTTTCCAATTACCGGGCATACCGGTAACACCCATTCCGCCCCCATCTTCCACAAACTTTTGAATATTCAGTAACGCACGCAATTTGATGGTCTCCAAAGATCCGTTACGGTGCTTTGCAATTCGAACAAATGTATCGCCGCGGTTATTCTCTCCCATCTCATTGGCTGTGATATCGTAATACTCTGGACGGTATAAAAACATAACCATGTCGGCATCTTGTTCAATAGCTCCAGACTCACGCAAGTCACTTAATTGAGGCATCTTGGTACCATCCTTGCCCGCACCACGTGTTTCAACTGCACGACTTAATTGGGACAATGCAATTATTGGAATACTTAATTCCTTGGCCAAGGCTTTTAAGTTTCTTGAAATATTACTAATCTCTTGTTCACGATTACTATTACGACCATCCCCCGTTCCACTCATCAACTGCAAGTAATCGATGATCACTAAGCCGATATCGTGTTTATTTTTTAGTCGACGACACTTGGCACGTAGTTCAAAAATATTAAGTGCGGGAGTATCATCTATAAATAGTGGGGCTTGTGCTAAGCGCTGTACACCGCGAGCGTACAACTGCTTCATTTCATGCTCCTCCATTTTACCTCGGCTGATTTTCTCCAACCATATTTCACTTTCTGCTGAAAGTATACGTTGCACCAGCTGACTAGCACTCATTTCCAATGAGAAAAAAGCAACAGGGGTAGGCTTTCCAGCTTGCATGGCAGCATTGCGCGCAAGATTTAGGGCAAAAGCAGTTTTACCCACAGCAGGACGGGCCGCAAGAATAATCAAGTCGGTGCGTTGCCATCCGTATGTTACACGATCCAATGAGGGAAATCCGCTGGCCACACCCGTCAAATCTTCTTGTTTATTTCGCAGATCCTCAATTCGCTTAATGGTATTAACCAAGACAGAATCGATGGTCTCAAAATTTTTACGAAGGTTGTTATTGGTAATTTCAAACAACTTGGTTTCTGCATCATCTAACAAATCAAATACATCGGTAGCATCCTCAAAAGCATCGTTGATAATTTCTCCACTGACGCGGATCAGTTCGCGTTGAATAAATTTTTGAAGAATAATTCGTGCATGGGCCTCAATATTGGCTGCAGAAACAACTGCATTAGTAAGCCGTGTTAAATAGTAGGGCCCTCCTACTAAGTCCAATTCTTCCTTGGTTCTTAGTTCTTCAGCAACCGTTAAAATATCAATTGGCTGACTTTTATTAGCCAAGGACTGCATGGCAGCAAAAATGCGCTGGTGAGCCTCCACATAAAAACAGTTTGGCTTCAGCACTTCAACTACCACATCAAAGGCACCTCGCTCCAGCATCATGGCTCCTAATACAGCCTCTTCCAATTCCTTGGCCTGCGGAGGGACTTTTCCATAAACCATGGTTCCTAACTCCACTGCAGATTTACGCTTACGTTGTCTGTCTTTATTCAAATTAGGTAGTTCCATAGCAGTCAATTTTATTTAATAGGCCGAATGTGGGACAACGAAATAAGCCCCAAAAAGAAAACCGAAAAAATTTTTCTTTCTTCACGATTTCTGCACGCAAAATTGAAGGTTATCCACAATTAACTTAAAAGCTCACGGGCATTGGCAAGGGCAGTTGGCGTTGGATCCTCGCCTCCAATCATTTGAGCGATTATTTGTACCCGCTCCTCCTGACTCAGCATACGTAATCCTGTTTGGACGGCTGCCGTACGGGAAGGTCCTGCTTGTTTGAACACAAAGAAATGAGTTTGCGCTTTTCCTGCAATTTGCGGCTGGTGTGTGATGCAAACTACTTGTCGGTGCTGGGCTAATTCCTTTAATAAAAGCCCAACTTGTCTGGCTGCCTCTCCAGCAATACCCGTATCAATTTCATCAAAAATCAATGTAGGAAGCTGCATCGATTCTGCAACCAACGATTTAATACAAAGCATTAATCGACTCAATTCTCCTCCGCTGGCCACTTTGCGTAAGGGGCTGAATTGACCACTTCGATTTGCATCAAACAAAAACTCAATTTGATCCGCACCATCTGCCCCCAGTGATCCCGCCTGGATATTGACTTTCAATTGAGCGGCAGGCATACCCACGCGATGTAGTAATTGTTGCACATGAGACTCCAAAAATGAAACTTGTTTTTTTCGGCCCTTGGTTAAAATAGCTGCCAATGAAATTGCTTTTTGCTCCAAGGCCTCCACTTGTTTTTGCTGTTGCTGTATGGATTGACCTAAATGCTGAACTCCGTTCAACTGGGCTGACAACGTGGCTTGGATAGCCAACAACGCAGCGGTGCTGTTAACCTGATGTTTTTTATAAAGTTTATACCCCAGCGATAAACGATTATTCACTTCTTCCAATCGTTGTGGATCTAACTGTACTGTATCAGCTACACGTTCAATATCTCTTGCCAATTCCTGAAGTTCAACATAAGCACTTCGAAGTCGCTCGGCAAGTGCTGGAAAATCCGCGTGAAAAGCTGTATAAGAACTCCATTCATTTAATAAAGTCTTTAGGCGACCGACAAGCGGCTCCTCTCCAGTAGAAAGTGCGGTACTAGTACGCGCTAAAAATTGCTGGATGCTCTCTGCGTTGGATAATAATTTCACTTCTTGCTCCAACTCTTCTATTTCATTTTCACGAAATCCGGCCGATTCTAACTCCTGATACTGAAACTGAACATACGCTGCTTCTGCCTCAGCACGTGTTTGCTTGTCCAATAAATCTGCTAATACAGTTTTTGAGCGGGTCCATTCCTGATACAACAACCGATACTCTTCCACTTTACTTAGTTGTTGTGCCAACGCATCCAATACGTCCCGTTGAAAACTGGTTTGGCCGAGAGAAAGGGTATCAAACTGCTGGTGTAGGTCCACTAACTGAGATGACAACTCCTGCAATTGAGATAAATTGAC
>CAIRNW010000312.1 GCA_903879995.1 uncultured Bacteroidota bacterium | reverse complement strand
CTGGTAGCTGGTTGCGGAAAAGATAGTCCAGTACCCAGTGATCCCTGCCAAGGAATAACCGTTACTGTGACCGCCAATACAACCAACCCCACAGGAACAACTGCAAACGGTACTATTATCGCCACAGCCTCTGGAGGAACAGGGCCCTATACTTATAGCCTCAATGGAGGAACTTTTCAGGCCACTGGACAATTTGTAAATCTGGCGGCTGGCTCTTACACTGTCACCGCAAAGAGTGCAGCGGGTTGTTCAGGTAATGCAACATTTACATTGACAACTACATCCCCTTGCACAGGAGTAACTATCACCATCACGCCAACAATTACTGGTACTACACCATGTGTAAGTGCAAGTGGTTTGATCAGCTTATCTGCAAGTGGAGGAACAGCACCCTATACCTATAATATCAATAATGGCACTTTTCAATCCGCAGCCACTTTTCAAGGATTGAACAACGGAACCTATCAGGTTGGAGTCAAGGACGCGAACGGATGCACCGCTACCCTCACGGGTGTAACAGTAGCAAGTAGAAGTGAAGGACCCAAGTTCGCTGCGGTAAAAGCCCTCATTCAAGCCAACTGTGTTACTTGCCATAATGCCACTAATGCCAGTGGAGGTGTAAACCTGAGCACTGATTGCAGCATCGTTTCAGGAAAGGATCGAATCAAAGCCAGAGCTGTAGATGGCAACCCCAGCCCGATGCCAAGTGGAGGATTGTTGCCTGCTGCTGAACGTCAAAAAATCACTGATTGGATTACTGCAGGGGGTAGGGTAATTGACTAAACAGGCTTTAGCTTTTTTGCAAAATTGTGGGCTAACCAGGCCATAGGAAAATAAGCCAAAACAAGGTCGGTAACCGAAAACCACAATGGAGAGGGCATACCAATTATTGTAGAGAGTCCGCCTATAAAAAAAAGCCCTGCCATATACATGGAATACCGGAACGTATCTGTCTTCGCATAACCCGTCACCAAAAAAGCTCCCGTCAATGTTCCCATTGCATGAGCCAAAAAGGGGAATAGAAAATGACGAACCTCTAGAACAGGAAGTGCATTTCGCAGGCCCTCTCGCGTGCTGGTATCAACTCCTGGAGGCAATGGAATCAGCCAACTACCTAGAAATAACATTCCCATATTCACCCCCATTCCGGTGAAAAGTGCCAGGATAAAAATCAGTATACTGTTGTATCTCATGCGTTTACGGCTTGATTGATGGAAAAATTTGTTTAACTAGTATGGTAATTAAAAAGCAAAATATTAAAAAAATATTCAACTTATCCACAAAAAGCAAATTGTTTAACTTATTGACTAGCAATCTTTATCAAAATTGAGTAGAAGTCTAATTAATTGATTAAGTGTCAATTAACACACTAAACTGAGTGTTTGCTTTTATCGAACAAGTTTTTTTACCTTTTGTTATTGTTTGTCCAACGATTGCCGCTGCCTGCAGGTGCAAGCAGAGATGAAACTGTGTATTGAGAGTTGGTTTGACGTTGTTCACCAAAACCTCAACATATGATCGATCAAATGCTGATTGGAGTGATTGCGAAGACAGACTATGTCTCTTTCACTTTCTTTATCGGAACAATGGCCATGATGGCCGCATCTGTTTTTTTCTTCCTTGAGTTGAACAACACCAGTAAAGAGTGGAGAACATCGGTACTCGTATCGGGTTTGATCACTTTCATTGCTGCTGTTCACTACTATTACATGCGGGAGTATTATCAGGAAACACAAGAGTCTCCTACATTCTTCCGTTATGTAGACTGGTTATTGACAGTTCCTCTAATGTGCGTTGAGTTCTATCTGATCACCAAAAAATCCGGTGGTACAACAGGTTTGCTTTGGAAAATGATCCTGGCTTCTGTTGTAATGCTTGTAACTGGATATTGGGGTGAGGCCGGACTCGGTAACGCCACTATTTGGGGTACAATTAGTGCCATTGCTTACTTCTACATCGTGTACGAAGTATGGATGGGAGATGTTAAGAAACTTGCCACAAGCGCAGGCTCTGCTGTAGCTGATGCAAACTCCGCACTCGGATGGTTTGTATTAGTAGGTTGGGCTATCTATCCATTAGGTTACTTGATCGGTACTGCCGATGGCCAGTGGTATGAGAGCTTCAAAAACATCGGTCTTGACATGAACATCATCTACAACATTGGTGATGCTGTGAACAAGATTGGATTTGGTTTGGTTATTTATGCATTGAGCAGAAAAGCCAGCTAATTCTAGCAAATCAATATTAAAATGGGGGATGCAAAACATCCCCCATTTTTTACTATGCAACTTTCCCTTCGATTACTACTGTTACTAGCGGGCATTTTTCTCTCTATCGTGAGCCATTGGCTTCCCCTAGATGAAAAGGGCCAGCTACTGTTCATGGTAATCACCTTTATAGTGTTCGGTATTCCTCATGGTGCGCTTGATGTATACATAGAAGGGGGGCTTGATCAACGCAATGACAACCGTAAATTCTTTCTACGCTATGTATTGCATGCGGCACTCTACATCGCACTCTGGTATTGGAAACCAGGTTTAGCACTATTGATTTTCATTTTAATTACCGCGTTTCATTT
>CAIRNW010000311.1 GCA_903879995.1 uncultured Bacteroidota bacterium | reverse complement strand
ATCACGGATCGTTACGGAAATTACTTTAACTCTCCTCGTTCACATTCTTTCGATTTACGGGATACCAGTTTTATTCGCCGGCGAGTTGAATACGATCCACGCACTGGTCAGTACATCGTAACTGAACGAATTGGTAATCGTGATTACCGAGCTCCGGCTACTTTTTCCAGGAGTGAATTTTTACGATTACAGGCAAGACAGGATGAGAACGAGTATTTCCGAAGAAGAGCAGCGATGTTGACTGAAATGAACCGTAAGTCAAAGGGGCCTCAATTCCGCGTGAATAATGATTGGTTCAATCGCATTATGGGCGTTGGACCAGATGGTAAAGTACGAATCGAAGTAAAACCGGCAGGGTATGTTGATTTCTTAGCGGGCTATCAAGGACAAAACATTAAAAATCCTACACTGCCAGAGCGTGCTCGAAGAAATGGTGGTTTTGATTTTAATATGAACTCCCAATTGCAGATGGACGCGCAAATTGGTGAAAAACTAAAGCTTCCGATCAACTATAACACATTAGCCAATTTCAATTTTGACAATCAGTTGAAGTTGGATTTCAAAGGAAAAGATGATGATATTGTCAAGCAATTTGAAGCAGGGAATACCAGTTTTGCTTCCAAGGGTACGTTGATACCCGGTGCGCAATCCTTATTTGGTGTCAAGACGCAATTACAATTTGGAAAATTATTTGTCACAACGGTCCTCGCCAACCAACGCTCTCAGCGACAGACCATGGGCGTTCAAGGAGGCACCACTGCACAACGATTTACTTTAAAGGCAGACGAGTACGACGAAAATCGACATTTTTTGATGTCCCAATATTTCCGTTCTAATTATAACACGGCTATGAAAAAATTGCCCGTGGTTAATTCAAAGGTTCAAATTTTGCGAATGGAAGTTTGGGTAACCAATCGAAATGGTACTACCACGGATACCCGTGATGTAATTGCTTTTATGGATTTGGGCGAACGTAGTCCGTATAGTACTATACTTTCTGCTGGGGGGAATGAACTGCCTCGTAATGATGCGAATAATTTGTACAGCTTACTTACTGGCAATACGGCTTATCGTAATTCTTCTCAAGCACAAAGTGCATTGACTGGTTTGGGATTGACTCCAGTTCAGGATTTTGAAAAAACGTTTGCAAGAAAATTACAGCCCACCGAGTATTATTTTAATCCACAGATTGGTTTTGTGTCTCTCAATCAACCCTTACAGCCCGATGAGGTGTTGGGAGTAGCATTTCAGTACACGTATAATGGGCGTGTGTATCAAGTGGGGGAATTTTCACAGGATGTACCGCCTGATACTACAGGTAATGCGCAGCGTGTTCTTTTTTTAAAATTATTGAAAGCTACTTCACAGCGAACACAGTTGCCTATCTGGGATTTGATGATGAAGAACGTGTACTCCGTTGGTTTTGGTCAACTGGAGCGACAGGATTTTAGTCTGGATCTTTTATACGAAGAGCCCAGTTTGGGGGAGAAACGTTACTTGCCTCCCACAGATGTAGTGGATCCTTATAAGGGCATGCCCATTATTTCACAAGTGAATTTAGATCGACTCAATAATCAAAACGATCCACAGCCAGACGGAATTTTTGACTTCATCGAGGGATTTACTGTTATCTCTTCTCAAAGCCGAATTATTTTTCCAGTGCTGGAACCATTTGGACATGATCTCGATTATTTATACAGTAATCAGGCAACCCGAAATAAGTATTTGTATTATCCCTTGTATGATACCATCAAGGCCATTGCGCAGACCTATGCTAACCTGAATCGATTTAGAATTTCCGGGCGCTCTCGTTCGGCAGGGTTTGGGGCCGCCGGATCCAATGGCCCGGGGGGAGGAATGCCTGGGCAAGGGGGAGCCAGTGAATATCAGTTAGGATACAATATACCACGCGGATCAGTGACTGTAACAGCAGGGGGACAGCAATTGATTGAAAACGTTGATTACGAAATCAACTATGATTTGGGAACCCTGCGAGTGGTGAACCAGGCCATCATCAATTCTGGTGTTCCGGTTAACATCAATTATGAAAACAATCAGGCCTTTGGTTTTCAGCAACGGAATTTTTTAGGTGTTCGGCTAGATTATTTAGCCAATAAACGTTTGTCATTGGGGGGAACCATTGTGCGTTTGGGAGAACGTCCTTTCTTCATTAAACAATCTTATGGGGAGGATCCGATCAGGAACACGATGTACGGGGTAGACCTTGATTACAGAAATGATCTTCCTCGTTTGACTAAATTGTTAGATCGGTTACCCTTCTATTCATCCAAAGCTATTTCAAGCATTACCACATATGCAGAGGCGGCTGTGCTACAACCAGGACATGCCAAACAAATCAATGCTACAAATTACGATGGCACCCGTCAAAATACAGGGCAAGTATATGTAGATGATTTTGAAGGAGCGCGTGCAGCCATTGATTTGCGTTTTCCTTTGCTGAGTTGGACATTGGCTTCCGTACCACAGGGTAATGGATTGTTCCCGGAGTCCTCACTCAATAATGATTTACGAAGTGGTCGGAATCGGGGTAAGTTGGCTTGGTACAACATTGAACCTGTTTTACAAGAGAGAAGAAATGCAAATAATCCAATTGACGATTTAAATGAACTCTCTGATCCACGTGTAAGACAGGTATTGCAACGTGAGATATTTCCACGTCGTAGCACACAATTTGGTGAGGGATTGTTAACCACCTTTGACATGGCATTTTATCCAAAAGATAAAGGTCCTTACAATTATGAGACAGATCCAAACCGCATGGATGCTAGTGGACGGTTGAGAAATCCGCGGAATGCATGGGGCGGATTAATGCGAAATATTGATCAAACTGATTTTGAAACGGGTAATATCGAGTTTATTGAATTCTGGCTGCAGGATCCTTATTTGAATAATGCCACCAATCCATCCGGTGGTCAACTTTATTTCAATCTCGGAAATATTTCAGAGGATGTATTACGGGATGGTAAGCGTCAATACGAAAATGGCTTAGCTACTCCCACTAATAATGCAAGAGAAGACAGTTCTACGGTGTGGGGTAGCGTACCCTCCATCCCCCTGCAGGTGACCAATGCATTCAGCAATACTCCTGCTGATCGTCAATATCAAGATGTAGGTTTTGATGGTTTAACAGACCAAGAAGAACAATCTAAATTCAAAGATTATTTAGAGTTATTACGAACCAATTTTGGTGCCAGTTCACTCGTTTATCAACGTGCATTGCTCGATCCTTCCGGTGATAACTTTAAGCCTTACCGGGATCAGCAATTTGATCAGGAAAATGCAGGAATCCTTCGCCGTTATAAAAATATAAATAACCCACATGGCAATTCTCCCATTGCAGGTAATAATACGCAGTTTGTAACCGCTTTCACACAGTATCCTGATGCCGAGGAATTAAACCGGGATAATACAATGAATGAGGCAGAAGAGTATTTTCAGTATCGTGTGGATATTCTTCCCAACATGGGCGTAGGCACCAATTTTATTACAGACATAAGAACTCCAACCGTTACCCTTGCCAATGGACAAAGTCGATCTGAACGATGGTATTTGTTTCGAATTCCGGTGGAGCAATTCCAGCAAAAAGTAGGTAATATCCCAGATTTCAAATCCATTCGATTCATTCGCATGTTCATGACTGGTTTCCAAGATTCAGTTGTACTTCGTTTTGGAAAATTAGAATTAATCAGGAACCAATGGAGAAGGTTTCGCAATCGAATTGATACAACGGGCAATTATACT
>CAIRNW010000310.1 GCA_903879995.1 uncultured Bacteroidota bacterium | reverse complement strand
TTTGACTGCTGCAGTTGGGTTTAATATCATGCATGATGGTATTCACGGATCTTTTAGTAGTAGAAGCTGGGTCAATAAGCTTGCAGGACTAACGTTGAATATGCTGGGTGCAAATAATTTCATGTGGAAGACTAAACATAACATCATTCACCATACGTATACAAATATTGATGGGGTAGATGATGATATTGAAGCCAGACCACTTTTGCGCCTATGTGATTCGCAGGCTTACTACAAAATTCATCGATTTCAGCACTGGTATTTTTGGGCTGCTTACTCATTGCTTTATATGTGGTGGATTTTTTTTACAGACTATAAAAAATATTTTACAAAGCGAGTAGGTGATGTTCCTTTAAAGCCCATGCAATTATTAGATCATTTGTCTTTCTGGTTTTTCAAGCTAATGCATCTCTTTCTTTTTGTAGTTGTTCCAATACTTGTTATTGGATTCAAGGCTTGGCTTCTTGGATTTTTAGCATTTGGGCTTTTTACGGGGTTTGTTTTAAGTATTGTTTTTCAATTGGCTCACACTGTTGAGGATACTACATTTATAGAGTCAGATAAAAAAAATCAACCTGTGGAAGAGGAGTGGGCAATACATCAATTAAAGACTACTGCAAATTTTGCTACGCATAATCGATTTATTTCTTGGTGGTTGGGGGGCTTGAATTTTCAAATAGAGCATCATTTATTTCCTCGCATTTCTCATGTACATTATCCAGCAATCAGCAACATAATTCGTGATACATGCGCTCAATTTGAAATTCCTTATATCGAGTATCCTAAAATGCGCTTGGCAATTGCTTCGCATGTTGCACACTTACGCGAGCTGAGCCGGCCTCATTAATTTATTAAGAATGAGATTCATTTTTTATTTTCTTTTGTATTTTATTTCGGTCCCTGCCATTGCTCAGGATCCTAAAGACGATATCAAGCAAGTGATTACTCAACTGTTTAAAGGGATGCAAGAATCAGATTCAGCTTCTGTGGTCTCTGTATTTATGGACGGAGCTATCATGCAAACCATTGTTAATACAAAGGAAAATAAGGCAATTGTCAAAAACGAATTGGTCAACAATTTTGCTTCATCAGTTGGTAGGCAAAAAAAGGGGTCACTGAACGAAATAATTGAATTTGATGATATTAAAATTGATCCACCACTTGCGTTTGTTTGGACGCCCTATCGATTTTATTATAATGGCTCTTTTAGTCATAGCGGTGTGAATGCGTTTTGCTTAGTTAAATCCTTGGACGGTTGGAGGATTCAATATATTATTGATACGCGAAAACGCTAACTCTGGTTTGCGTAGTGCTTAATTTTAATACGCTTTATGGGAGCTAAAACGTTGATTAAAAATATTCAAATTGTCAGTGAAGGGACTATTAATACTGGTGATGTGTTAGTAGAGGGGAAGTTTATTAAATTGATCGGGGATGAAATTGATGATGATTCAGCAATTGTGATCGACGGCACCGGTAAATTGCTTATTCCAGGCATTATTGATGGGCAAGTTCATTTCAGGGAGCCAGGTCTTACCCACAAGGCAGACCTCTATAGTGAGAGTAGGGCAGCTGTTGCAGGGGGAGTTACTTCTTTTATTGATATGCCAAATACTATCCCAAATGTGTTGAACTTGGCTGCGCTTGAAGAAAAAAATAAGCTTGCCTCCGTTAAGTCATTAGCAAATTATGGTTTCTTTTTAGGAGTGAATAGTGATAATTTAGAGGAAGTTCTAAAACTTGATACCACCTCCTTGCTAGCGGTTTCAGACGATGGCTTGTACTTTACAAAGAAAGGTAATTTACTTGCCGATAATCTAGATACTTTAGAACGACTTCTTTCAAATTGTAAATCAATTGTTGCCATACACTCTGAAAAAGAACAAATAGTGGAGGCCAACGAAGAACTATTCAGAGAGAAGTATGGGGATAATATACCTATCGAATGTCATCCTCTTATCAGGAGTGAAGAGGCATGTTACGAGTCTACTAAAAATGCAATTGCAATTGCTAATAAGCATAATGCTCGTCTGCATATCCTGCATTTGACAACGGAAATAGAAACACATCTTTTTAGAAATGATATTCCGCTAGAACAAAAAAATGTTACTACAGAAGTTTCAGTTCATCATTTATGGTTTACAGATAAAGATTATGCGCGTCTGGGTACTTTAATTAAATGGAATCCTGCCATTAAAACGGATAAGGATAAAAAAGGATTGTTAAAAGCGCTGATTGATGACCGAATTGATATAGTTACTACTGATCACGCCCCCCATACTCTTGAAGAGAAGCAAAAACCTTATTTTCAGTCTATGTCTGGTGCACCTATTATTCAATTCTCCTTGAATATTATGCTTGAATTCTATAGGCAAGGACAAATTTCACTTGAAAAAATTGTTCAGAAGATGTCTCACAATCCTGCGATTCTTTATGGTATTCAGAAACGGGGGTTTATTCGAGAGGGTTATTTTGCTGATCTAGCAATAGTAGACTTAAATGCAGAATGGACAGTAAGCAAAGAGTGTATTTTATCGAAGTGTGGTTGGTCACCACTAGAAGGAACAACCTTTCATTCTAAAGTCACCCATACATTTGTTAATGGCCATTTAGTATTTAATAACGGGCAAATTGATGATGCTATAAAGGGACTACCACTAACGAAGGAGTCTAAATAAATCTCTGAAGAGAAGAAATAAAAAGACAATTAATCCCACAAATATTTCTCGTCTGTATTTATTTAAAAATTTTCGAATGGATTCCATTTAATAAATCTTTAGATGTTCATTGACAAAAATACGGCAATAGTCTTTAATCAACTGTCTAACCCGCTTGAACTCGCTCTCTATTTCTTGTTCTGTTCCTTTTGCTTTGGCTGGATCTGGAAAATTATGGTGTAATTTAATCGACTTACCTGGAAAAATTGGGCATCGTTCTTTAGCATTATCACAAACGGTAATTACAAAGTCAAAATCAATATGTTGGTATTCTAAAATATTATTTGATGTATGGTTTGAAATATCAATACCGTCTTCTTTCATGGTTGCAATAGCCATTGGATTCACTCCATGTGTTTCGACACCTGCGCTTAATACTAACGCTTTTTCACCTGTCATTTGCTTTAAGTACCCATGTGCTATTTGACTTCGACAAGAATTTCCAGTACAAAGAATCAGAATTTTTTTCATTAGGCTATGATTTAGCAGCAGCCACCACCGGGTGTGCAGGTTTCGTTTCTGTTTGTCAATGGTTTTTGTGCAAATACAGTAAGACTGAAGATTCCTGCTGTTCCATTTTTGAAAGTGCTTATTTCTTCGTCATTTAAGTAGTTTTTCAAAATGTCATTAGGAATATTGATCGGCTTCACTTTTTGAATGCTAATATTTTCGAAACCATTTGATTGAATTAGTTCCAGATATACATTTTTCTGTATTGCTCCTGATACACAGCCCGCATACAGCTCAGCATCTCTTCTTAAGCCCTCTGGCAATGCCCCCTCTAGGACTACATCGCTGATACTAAAATGCCCCCCCGGCTTTAATACTCTAAATATTTCTTTAAAAACGCCATCTTTATTAGGTACAAGGTTTAGTACGCAATTACTTACAATTACGTTTGCAGTATTAGAAGTTATAGGCATTTGCTCGATATCACCCTCTCGGAATTCAACATTATTAAAACCTCTTGCTTCCGCATTGGCCCTAGCCCTTTCAATCATTTTTGGGGTAAAGTCTATGCCTATTACTTTTCCGGTGTCGCCCACTTCATATCTGGCAACAAAACAGTCGTTTCCTGCACCACTTCCTAAGTCCACAACAACATCACCCTTTTTGATTTTAGCAAATTGGGTAGGTAATCCACAGCCTAATCCAAGGTCCGCGTCAGAATTATAGCCCTCTAATATTGTATAATCGTCACTCATAATGTTATATACTTCTGTCTAGCATTCACCAGCACCACAGCAGGATGACATATTTGTTTCCTTTTCTTGCATAGCTATTTCGCTGTATTTGTCTTTCACTAACTGTTTCAATTCTGCAGCTGTTTTCATATTTTATGTACTTTTTTTAATTATTTGTTTTGTGCAGTTCAGCAACATTTAAGATTATTAGACGAGTGCTTGTCAAATAAACCTGTAATTAATGATTGTGCGAATAACCACTCTTTTTCATCAATACAGTAACAAACGGCTGCTCCTTCAATTTCACCTTTTATTAATCCAGCATTCTTTAATTCTTTTAGATGCTGCGATACTGTGCTTTGTGAAATGGGTAGCTCGTCAACAATAGTGCCACATATGCATGTTTGCTTTTTAAGCAACAGCTTCACAATGGCAACTCGAGCTGGATGTGCAAGCGCCTTGGCGTACTTAGCCAAGTTTATTTCTTTCTGAGTGTATTCGGTTAATTTACTGGCTCCCATATTAATCGTAAAAATACGATTAATATTTAACATCCAAAAATTGCAAAAGTGAGTTTATTTATCCTGTATCCCATCCCTAGGCCAAACATAGCTGCCACTACTGCAAGGTGGAGAATTAAAACAGTCTTTTGCCACGTTGGCCTGTCATTCCATTTTTGTTCTGTATTAAAGGGGTCAAATGCAAGTGCAATACCCATTGAGGTGACAGCTTGCATGTAATCAGTTTGCGCGTAATTACTTGCTGAATTTGCAAAAAACAAAGTTTTGCGTTATTCCACTTGGTGTAATATGATCCTCACGCTTGCATTCTGTGTTTTTAAAACCAGCTTGAAGAAATAATTCTTTCATAGTTATTTCATCGTATTGTTTGATTTCTAAGCTGCTACATTTTTTTGGGCCTTCAGTTGAAAAGGTGCCTATTATGGCAGCCCTTGTCACTACACTTTTAACGGTACCTAAATATTTTTCAATCTCTTCTTTTTGCGTTAGAAAGTGAAAAGATGCTCTATCATGCCAAATGTCATATTTTTCAATTGGTTTAAAATCTAAAATATCAGATACAATCCACTTTACTTTACCAGATTCTTGTCCCAGTCGTTCTTTCGCTCTGTTAATTGCTGTTTGTGATATGTCTAACACAGTGAGATTGGTGAAACCGTCTCTTAATAAATAATCAACAAGTTTACTATCTCCACCTCCTATGTCAATTATTTTTGTCTTTTTATCAAGCGTTGATTTTTTTATCAATTCCAAGGAATTTGTAGGTATTTCTTGCGACCAACTTACTTCATTGTACTTTTTTGTTGTAAAAATATTTTCCCAATGTTCTTTTGTATTTGCTTTCATAGAGCAAATTTTGACAAAAGTGCCTTCCCAGTATGTAACTTATATCACAGTATGTTTAAGGATAAAACGAGTCGCACCGTTATCACAATCACTCTTCTGCTAATTTTCTTTATTCGCTCTCTTTTTTGGCAAAAGATGCATCTGTTTATAGATGTTTGAAATCGTAATTATTTTTTAAATCGGGTAGTTCGTTCCTTTAAAATCACAGAAAATTGTTTCATAGATTAAAAAATCGCTTGTTCAATTTATAGATGAAATTGTGTCCGAAAAAGTTGTTAAAAAGATTGAATAGTTTGGCATCCTTACCTGCCATATATCTTAATTGGTTTGATCTATCTGTAACAGCTTTATAGATAACTTTTGATACTACATTAGTTTGAGAGGCGTTTTTTAGCATTTTGGGAAAAGTTGATAATATTTTGCTGACTATGTTTTGATAGGCTTCTAATTTTTCATCGTTATGAAAATCAAAGGAGCGTCCTGCAAAATCCGTGTTGATGGCTCCCGGTTCGACTATTTTGACGCGTCCACCAAATTCTTCTACTTCGTAGCGCAATGATTCCGAAATTCCCTCGACAGCAAATTTTGTCCCGTGATATAAAGAGCCCAGCGGAAAAGTTATTCTTCCACCCATTGAGGAAATATTAATGATGATCCCTTTTCTGTTTGCTCGAAAATGAGGAAGTACTGCTCTTGTCACGTCTAACAGGCCAATTACATTGGTATTGAATTGACGTAGTATCTTTTCTCTCGGGAAGGATTCTAATGGTCCGTATGCCCCATATCCCGCATTGTTTACTAACACATCAATACCTCCGAATTTTCGGATGCTTTCGGTAACGGCTTGATTTATGGAATCCAAGTTTAAAACATCCAGTTTCGTTACAAAAACATTATCTAAATATTTTAGTGCTGTTTCTTGTTCAGGATTTCTCATGGTGGCCACCACGTTCCAGCCTTTTGATTGAAAGAATTTTGCTGTCTCCTTGCCAATGCCAGTACTAGCACCTGTTATAAAAATTGTTTTTCTCATAGAGGAAATTTTGATGATGTGACAAACATAGACTCTTCCACTCGAACAGGCAACAGTAGAGTATAGTCTATGGTATATATTTATTTTTTAACGCCTTATTTTTGCTTTATGTTAATAAACGAATTATCGAAAAAGGCAGGTATTTCAGTTCACACTATTCGCTTCTACGAGAAGTCGGGTTTGATTGCTGGTAGAAGAGACGAGTCCGTAAAATCCAACAATTACTTCCATTATGATGACGTAACTGTTGAAAAACTTGAATTTATCAGTGATGCGAAATCGGTCGGCTTTACTATTAAAGAGATCGGCCAAATTATTGATGCCTGGTATAACCGGAAGTACTCAAAAAAGGAAAAGCTTCAAATTTTAGACGAGAAGTTGTTATCCCTTGAACATAAGATGAAGGATATCCGCGCAATGAAAAAACAGATAATGCAGTACAAGGAAGATGTGATAAATAATAAGTGTTAAATGATCGAAAAAAGGGTCATACTATCAAAGTATAACCCTTTTACATTTATATCAGCTCCCCCTGCTGGACTTGAACCAGCGACCCTCTGATTAACAGTCAGATGCTCTAACCAACTGAGCTAAGGAGGAGTGTTTCTTTTGAAACGCCGCCGTTTAGATGGAGATCTTTCCGGCGGGGAGCAAAAATAAGGAAAATCAGAATATTTAGACTCATTTTCGGAATCCGACATAAAGGCCGTCTGCTCTCATTTCCAACGCATAAACACGCATATCATAGCCTTGCCCAGTGCAATTTCGGCCATTGGAGAGGCAAAATTTATAGTGATGGAGCGGGCAAACAATATTCCCTTTTGCATCTATATACCCGTCTTTCAATGGGGCGCCGGCATGGGGGCAAAGTGCTTGAAACGCGTAGAATTTTCCATCCTGTTGTGTCAGGCAAATGGTTTTTTCATGAATGGTAAACGATAAAATAGCTTGTTGATCCCAGGGTAAGTTTTTAGGATCTTCCGTCAGCAAATGCCAATCAAGTTCCTTCGGTGTAGTCGACATGGGAGTAATAAGCAGTTTTATACGGATATCGTTGACTGTATAATTTCCTTACTTGTTGTAGTAAGTTTGTTCGTAAGGTGTCAATCTCTCTTTTTTCTGTTGCAGATATAAATACGCAGGCACCCAGTGTTTCATTCTCCCACCGTTTTTTTAAATCTCTTAAAATGGATTCTTTTACGTCTTCTTCTAACCACTGGTCAAAGGTTTGTTTTTCATATACATCCATTTTATTGAAAATAGTTACCGTGGGCTTATCCGCGCAGCCTAGTTCAGCCAGTGTGGTGTTAACTACTTTCATCTGATCCTCATAATTAGGATGAGAAATATCAACTACGTGTAATAGGATATCACTTTCTTTTACTTCATCTAGCGTACTCTTGAAGCTTTCTACCAAGTGATGGGGAAGTTTTCGAATAAATCCAACCGTATCACTCAGCAGGAATGGTGTGTTTTCAAATACTACTTTACTGGTAGTGGTGTCCAGCGTGGCAAATAGTTTATTTTCTGCAAATACATCACGCTTGCTTAATAAATTCATGAGCGTGGATTTCCCCACATTGGTGTAGCCCACTAAGGCAACACGAATAAATTCACCTCTTTCTTTGCGTTGTGTAAATGCTTGTTTATCGATTTCTGCGAGCCGTTTGCGTAAGAGTGAAATTTTATCACGAACAATTCGACGGTCTGTTTCAATTTCTGTTTCTCCAGGGCCTCGGGTACCAATGCCGCCTCCTAGACGTTCCAAGTGTTTCCACATTCCTCGCAACCGGGGTAATATATATTGGTATTGGGCTAATTCTACTTGTGCTTTTGCTTGCGCAGTTTTGGCACGTCGTGCAAAAATGTCTAATATCAAATCACTCCGGTCAATTGTTTTTACCTGGAGGGCTTTTTCAATATTATTGATCTGTGCGCCGCTGAGTTCGTCATCAAAAATTACTACACGGATGTCCTTACCCTTTACATAGGTTGCAATCTCTTCCAGCTTTCCTTTACCAATAAAAGTTTTACTGTCAGGATGTGGAAGTTTTTGTGTAAAGGTTTTGACGGTTATAGCCCCCGCAGTACTAGCTAAGAAGGCTAGCTCTGCTAAGTATTCTGAGACCTGTGTTTCTGTTTGATCTTTTTGGATAACGCCTACGAGGATGGCTCGTTCTTCTTGTTCAATCTTATTCCGCTTATCAATCATAGCAAATCCTCAAAGGCCACTCAACATCAACCCAAGTGTAAAGGGTCTTGCCGTAGGACCCACTCCATCTCGAAGGGTTGGATTGAGTTGATAACTTGAAAAAATTGAGAAGTTGCCGTAGCCTACGCGAAAGGTTCCTACAAATCTTGTTTTGTTAATGTAGCGAGTACTAGATTCCTTTACGGAAAATTCATTGATAAGATTCCCATTTCTATTTTGCCAATCTACATTGCGGGTGTGTGCATTGATCAATGCTCCCACGCGAACACCTAAACCAACTTTTAATCCTTTTCCAGTCTCAGGATTTGCACTATAGCGAAGTTCAAGCGGAACTTCTGCATAACTGGTTGCCAGTTTTGTTTTCTTATAATGATTGGTATCGCGCACATTGGTAAAGCGCATGGTACTGCCGATTTCTTTGATTCCAATATTCACTTTTGAAAATCGAATGTGATCACTACCTACGCCAACTCCCGCACCTAAACTCATCTTTGGATTACTCTTGAAAGGAAAATCAAACATGAAGTACACGTTGAAGCTTTTTGAAAACTTGCCCATGGCAATAGTGTCGGGTACCCCGGTCCAAGTAGTATGTCCAAACTGAATAACGAGGTGGTCGTTTGGGCGGTTGGAAAGATCAATTTTCTTTTTACCTGTATTAGCTCCATTTTCCTGCGCCATTACTGCATTTACAAGTGAGAACGAAAGGAGTAGAAGAAAATAAATTTTTTTCATTATCAATAATTAATTGTAAATCAATACATTATGTATTGATTCTGATTAAATGAGTGGACCCTGTTGGGATCGAACCAACGACCCTCTGATTATGAGTCAGATGCTCTAACCGTCTGAGCTAAGGGTCCGGGAGGGCAAAAGTAATTAAAAGATGACAGACGCTTAATTTAGAGTATGCAGAATTCAATCAAGGTACTCAGTATTGTAATCATTCTTTATCTAACGGCTTGTCAATTGCCAGAAACTTCCGCGGTTACCACCATTGGAATTGGCTCTTGTGCTAATCAAGATATTCCGCAACCCTTACTAGGAATAGCGGCCAATTACAAACCTGATTATTTTATTTTCTTGGGTGATAATATTTACGGGGATACTGATAACATGGATACGTTACGCGCAAAATATCAGCGTTGGGGTGCACAACCATATTTTCAGGAGCTAAAAAAAGCGACGCGTCTTTTTGCCACCTGGGATGATCATGACTTTGGTCGTAATGATGCGGGACGTCATTATCCCTTTAAAAAAGAGGCAAAAGAAATTTTTCTTTCATTTTTTGAAGAGCCAGCTACCAGCTCGCGCAGAAAGCACGAGGGGATCTATCATGTGGAGTACATAAAAAATAAGGGACGAACTATCCAGCTGATTTTAGTAGACAATCGAACGTTTCGTGATGATGTAAGAATATTTGATAGTACAGCGCCAACTCCTCGCGAACGCTACTTCTATGGGTTGGACTATAGCATACATCAAAATTCAGACAGCACCTTATTGGGGGAAGAACAGTGGGCATGGCTGGAAGAAGTGT
>CAIRNW010000309.1 GCA_903879995.1 uncultured Bacteroidota bacterium | reverse complement strand
GATCAAGGATGCCAATCTTTCCCACTGACTAAAGTTAGAAGAAGCTCCTGCAGGATTTGCAATACTTGTTCCTAACACATTGGGAGGAGTAGAAGCAGCTAACCATGGAATCAAGTCGGTAGGTGCACCCTGTGAAAATCCTGAGTTAACATATGTTTTGTAGTCATAAAACTCACCCCCCGCCAACGCAGTTACTGTGTGGCCTTTGAAGTTTTTATTAAACTGTAAGAAGGCGTTGGTGGTATACTGCATGTTTTTTGTGTTATTGAAACTTGCAGCACGGTTAGTGTTAAATGCACCTCCGTTTCCTTGCTGGAATGCCTTTGTGAAAAAATTATTATTAGTATACTGATAATAACCAGAAGCACTTGCTACTAATTTGAAGAGCGGAGAAATAGTGTATTCAAGATTAACACCACCTAAGAATCGCTGTTGATTGGTGTTGTTAACCGTAAGGTTACTCCAATACATGGGATTACCGAGCGTTACATCATTAGGACCAGGTAGTTGAACTCCTGATGTATCGTTTTTATAACGAACGGTGGGAGCAACACCCACAAAACGCTGCATCAAACCTCCAGCAGCACCGCCTTCGGGATCCACATTGTTAAAACCACCATAAGGCAGACCTTGCTCTACATTATATGCACCAATGTTGGTAGTAAGCTTAATATTTTTTCCAACATTAAGTCCTCCATTGAAGTTCATGTTAAAACGCTTCAACACAGAACCAATGATCATACCATTGTCTTTTACCATTCCTAATGAAAGTGCAAACGCACCCTGATCATTAGCACCAGAGAAGTTGATATTGTGTTCAGTAGTGTTGACTTGTTGTAAGATCATTGCTTCCCGCTCCTTTGCACTCAGGTCAGTAAATAGGATGCTATCTAATTGTGAAGGATTGAAAGGATTGGGATCAACCAACAACTTCCAGCGAGGATCGCTTAAAAGATTCCGATTCTGTGCATTTAATAATTGAGTAGTGTACAAACCTTCAGCACCACGCCAAGCTGAATTCACGGCCCATCCCCATGAACCCAACAGTTGTCCACGGTCGGTGTTCATAGCATTAACGTTATTATCGAGTGAATCTCCTCTGAATCGAGCTTGTAAACCTAAACGATTCATACGGATATAGTCGGCAGCGCTTAAATACTCGGATGAATTAGGACGAATAAAGTTTACGGTTTGACTAAAATTGTAAGTAACCTGTGTTTTGCCTTTCTTTCCTTTTTTAGTGGTCACCAATACTACTCCATTGGCAGCACGTGCTCCATAGATTGCAGTAGTAGCGGCATCTTTCAACAAATCAATACTGGCCACATCGTTGATATCTAATCCGTATAAAGAAGGAACAATTACTCCATCAATAATAAATAGTGGTGTGCCTCCTCCTCCAAACTCGGTACCTCCTCGGAATGCAATAATTGGAGTTGTACCTGGCTGACCTGTACGCTGCTGAACACGTAATCCAGGAGTGTTACCCTGTAAAACAGTAGCTACGTTTGTGGTGGGATTGTGCTCAAAGGTTTTTGGATCAACGGTTGTAACCGCGCCCGTTACTTCTTTTCTCTTTTGTGTACCATAACCCGTTACAACAACGGCATCTAATTCACTTACTTTAGTTTCAAGAATCAAATCAATTGAAGTGCTAATGCCCACACGAATCTCACGTGTTAGAAATCCTGTTGAAGAAAACACAAGCACATCGCCCTTTTCTGCTTCAACAACATATTCTCCATTTGCATTAGATTGAACACCGGCTTGTTTACCTCTGATAGTTACAGAGACGCCGGCAACCGGTTTAGAATCGTCAGAGACAATTTTACCAGTTACTTTTTTTGATTGCCCAAAAGAAAAGAGAAAGCCCATGGAAAAAACAAGGGCTAGTAAAATCCTAATAGATCTTTCTTTCATAAGGTAGCAGTTTGTTATTGGTGTATTATGTATGACATATCAAATATAACATTTTATTTAGTTTTCTGAAATTTTTTTGAATTTTTTGTATTGAACTGATTTTAAACATTTTATGAATTATTAGCCATTCCGCCTTTTTTTGAATATCTTTATACACTGTTTATAAAGTATAACATAATAAATGCATTTCACCTCTTTAAAAGCAAACCCCACGCCTGGTCTTACAGCTTCACTGGTAGACAGGGTTGAAAACCGCTTGGTGGAATTGTTGCGCGAACGAAAACTGGCAGTAGGGGATACCATTCCGAAAGAGATGGAATTAGCAGAAGTGTTGGGGGTGAGTAGAACGGTAATTAGGGAGGCGCTTACTCGATTGCGTAAAATGGGGCTCATTGAATCCAGAAAAAAAAGAGGCTCCATTATAACCAGCCCGGAC
Organism: uncultured Bacteroidota bacterium; assembly: GCA_903879995.1. Lineage (GTDB taxonomy): Bacteria > Bacteroidota > Bacteroidia > Chitinophagales > Chitinophagaceae > JJ008. The sequence goes on along the minus strand of CAIRNW010000309.1, from coordinate 905 downwards.
ATATTTGGGATGATGAGTACCAGCATGAACCCTCATGTGTTGAGTCAGGAAACTTTGAAAGAGATTTTTGAAATTCGGCTGGTGTTGGAAATCGGTATGGCCGATCTTTTATTTTATAGAATTACAAAAGAAGATATTGCGGAGCTCAGAAAAATTGTTAGCCAAGAGCCCGGCACTACGCAATATCATTTATTCAATATTGAACACGAGATTGCATTTCATGGTAAACTGTACGAGATTGCCGGGAATGAAACATTAAAGAAGTTTCAAAAACTATTACTGCCCGTTTTTGATTATGTGCACAATAGTGGTTTACTAAAAAAGCAACCCTTTTTGAAAATGTTCGTATCGCACAAGGAACTGGTAGACATTCTCGAAAATGGAGATCCGGAAAAATTCAGAAACGGCATGCGAGATCATCTCGAAAACCACTTTGCTCGACTTTTTACTACTTAGTTGTAGCCAACTTTATTACTAATACCTGATCGAGTTTCTCTTTATCACAATTTTGATCTAGAAAAATTCGAAGCCCTGTGGATACTTGTTCGAAGCGTAATGCTTTGCCGCTTTCAAATAATTGTACTTCGGTTGCTTTACCAGCCCAATTAGGTAATAGGATTATCCCATCTGCAGGACAGGCCAACACGTGTACATATTGTGTTGTAGGAGTTCCCACCACAACACCCCATTCTTGATCTGCAATTATTTTGCCTCTGGTGTTATATAAAGCTTTTCCGTATTGTGTGGTCCAGGCGCCCACTTTTTTTAAGGTATCTAAAAACTCGGGTTGAATTTTTCCCGAAGGCATGGGACCCACATTCAACAGAAGATTTGCATTGACTCCTGCACCACGAACTAAATAATCAATGATTGTTTTTGTGCTCTTGTATTGTTTATCTGTGATG
>CAIRNW010000308.1 GCA_903879995.1 uncultured Bacteroidota bacterium | reverse complement strand
GGTGCCAGTTGTCAATATGTTTAGCCTTGAGCTCCTTAACGCGTCTAGAGGCCTTAGGATGTAGCTTGACCAATTGCTCAATTGTTGCCACCCCATCACCAATCACTTGTAATAAGTCTTTTTGAATAAACCCGCTGATAATACCTTTTGTTTCAGAGGGGTGCCGGTAATAAAAGATGCTGTACTCATTGGGGTATTTTATCCAATCTTGTACAACGTAATCAACAGAGATAGTCTGATGATAATGCGACCACTGCTCCCAACTCTCGATACGCCTAAATAAGATGCCCTTCATCCCTACGTCTGGTTTGACCGTAAAAGGAAGCGTAAACCCTGCCTCTTGAATCTGCGTCAAAACCATTGCTTCGGGCATGGATGAGTCAATATAGATGGTTTTGGGGTATAAATGCCGAGGCAATTGTTCATACATCTCTCTCTTCCCTTCCCCCTCAAATCCCCCAAAAGTTATAGTAGGGTTGGACGAACTAAAAAACCAAACAGATTTACTCCTTAAACAATACCAAAGCCACCATGGAAGTATTGGCAAGTACAGTATATAAAAATTCCATTCCTCCCAGCGCAATAAACGATTGAAGAACTTTTGCATAAGTTGGTCATCAAAAATACTGCAAACTAGCCACCCTCTTTCCTGTCAACTGTTCAAATTCTGTACTTTTGCAATACAATTTCATTTACATGAATATCCCCACGCTCGCGTCTTGTATTGCAGCTGGCAAGTCTCCCTCCGTCTTGTTTTGGGTGGGTTGTGCCGGAAGTTTCGATCAACGAGCGCAAAGCATCAGTAAGGCTTTTGCACACATATTACAAAAAGTGGGCATTGAATTTGCTATTCTGGGAAAAGAAGAATGCTGCACAGGCGACCCAGCAAGAAGAGCAGGCAATGAATTTCTTTTTCAAATGATGGCGTATCAAAACATTCAAACCTTAAATGGCTATGGTGTAAAAAAGATTGTCACCACTTGCCCGCATTGTTTTAATACACTGAAAAACGAATACCCTGAACTAGGTGGGCATTATGAAGTTATTCATCATACCGTTTTATTACAACAACTGATTGATGAAGGAAAAATCAGACTAAAAGAAGATGGCCCGTTCAAAGGAAAGCGTATTGTTTACCATGATAGTTGCTATTTGGGCAGGGCAAACGGAATCTATGAAGCTCCCCGAAAAGTACTTGAGTTACTGGACAGCGAATTGGTGGAAATGAAGCGATGCCGCTCCAATGGGCTTTGCTGTGGAGCAGGCGGGGCACAAATGTTCAAAGAGGAGGAAAAAGGGACACAACGCGTAAATAGAGCCCGGACTGATGAAGCCTTAGCCACTTCAGCCTCGATTGTGGCCGCTGCCTGCCCTTTCTGTAATACCATGTTAACAGATGGTATCAAAGGTGCAGAAAAAGAAGAAACCGTCCAGGTGCTTGATATTGCAGAAATAATTGAAAAGGGAATGATTACTGAGTAAAAGCATCATGAATCTAGACTATCAAAAGCTACTCCCGCAAGATTTCTCAAAATCCTCTCGCGTGTGGATTTATCAATCCTCAAGATTATTTTCTATACAAGAAGCACTAGATCTTGAATCAAGACTTGAACAATTTACTCAAAATTGGCAATCGCATGGATCGCCAGTTCAAGCTACTTCCCTATTGCTGTTTGGTCGTTTTATTATTTTTATTGCAGATGAAAGTCAAGTATTGGTGAGCGGCTGTAGCACAGATGCATCTGTACGAGAAATTAAAGAAATTGAAAAAACATATGGGGTGGGCTTATTTGACAGGACTCAATTAGCCTTTTATGTAAGGGAGAAAATTGAGGTCATACCCCTTGCTCAACTCCACTATGCATGGGAAAAGGGGTTTCTTTCAAATGATACCCTGTATTTTAATAATATGGTCTCTACATTAGAAGACCTTAAAATGAATTGGATAATTCCTATTGAAAAAAGCTGGCTACCACAAAGATTAGCACAACACTAATTTTTTGATTTCGATTTAGGGCCCCCTTTATTTCCGGAAATAACATAGGCAATTGAAAATCGGTAGTTACGAGTGTAGGTCATGCTATAACTTTCAACAGAAAAATTAGGTCCATACGTAAAATTTCTACGTTCCTGATTCATGAGGGGGTCAATCATATTAAAAGTGGTAACCAGTTTTTTAGCTAAAAACTTTGCTTGGATACCCACCGTTAAACTACTATTCCAACGAGCAAACCCCTGTGGGGTTGCAAACCGGTTCAAATTAAAATTTGAAGTCAGATTCCAATTTTCATGTGGGGTCCATTGTTGCCCTAACGTAGTTGTAAACGAAGGTCCATTTCTAAACTTTCTTACCATCCGATCATAAATGCCATACTTCATGTAAGTAAAACTTGCACTCGCATTTAATTTTAATTTTTTGGCGAGGGTGAATCCATTCCATGTACTCACTTCCAGTTCCTCCCTACTACTTATATTTTCCCAGGTTATTTCTGTTTTACCTCCTTCCACCAATGTTCTTACTTGGCTAAAAACTGCGTTTACCTGATGATAACCCATGCCTAGATTTAAAAAGTACTTAGCACGATTTCTGCTTAGCACTAAATTAAAATGTTCAATAGTTGAAGCCTGTAAATTAGGGTTGCCAAATCGTAAATTAAATGGGTCGGCAAAGTCAAGCACAGGATTTAGTTGTTGCATACCCGGTCGGTTGATACTTCTCCGGTAAGACAGCGTGGCACTAAATCGATCTTTCCAAGATTTGTTGAAATTAAAAAACGGTAGCCAGGTTGGATATTGGTTTTCGACCTGCTTATTTTCATTTCGTATATCAAAACTGATTTGCGTTTTCTCCACTGAGATACCACCCGTAACACTGAAATTTTCACCTATTACCTTTTTTAGTGAAACTCGAAACTGAGACACTCCCTGTGTAAAAACAAAATCATTACTCAGCAATGGGAGCGGAAGATAAATCTGCTCTGGCATTTTTTGATAAGATGCGTTTGTAAGGGCGTGTGTTATGGTAAAATTGTAAAGCGCACCTCCTGAAAAAGTCAACTTGAGCGGCTGCCATGTTTTATCATATAGTAATCGCAAGGATCCACCCCGATTCAAATTATCAACGGCCTGTTTTTGGATTGAATCCTGTCGACTAATACCACCGTCAGGACGTAAATAATACTGGAAAAAATCTCGATCACTGTCTTGTTGACCGCCCGCCCAATTTGTCAATATTCGAAGTATATGCCCAGGCTTTGGTTTAAACGTGTAATTAAGTTGTAAAGATGGAGACCAATTGTTATTTACCGTATAAATGGAACGATCAGTAATTCGCCAGGGAATATCAAAGTGATTTATTGTAGTAAAACGAGTACCTGAAAACTGGGTGGCCGCATTTTGATTCAACTGAAGCACCCCATTGAGCATGGACTTTGGAGTAACTTGATAATCGATATTAACTCGAAGAGAGGGTCGTTTATTTTGGCTATGATTTTGATTGGAAGTAGATAAATAATTAGTGGAGTCTGTATACCGATTTTGACGAGTAGAATACCCTTGTCCTCTAAAACGGTTTTGATTCCAGCCCGCATTCACTGCCAGTGTCAATCCCTTTTTTTTATAATTGTAACTCCCACTTAAAGAGAGTTCACCCCGTGTTCCTGCGGTAATACCAATTCGTCCACTTTTCCCAATTCTTCCCTTTCGCATTACTATGTTGATAACTCCGCCTTGCTCATTTGCATATTGAGGAGGTGGATTTGTCATGACTTCGATCTTTTCAATCGAGCTGCCTGGCAAAGACTCCAACAAATCCTGAAGCTGCTGCAAATTGAGTTCAACAGGTTTATCATCAATCAAGATCCTCGGCTCCTTACCGCGAACGGTAATTTTACCATCGGCGTCTTTTGAAACCAAGGGCATTTGAGTCAACAATTCCCCAGCAGTGGCTCCAGCGGCATTGGCCGACTCTGTTACGTTGAAAGTTAAATTTCCGTCCCGAGATTCAATAAGCGGCTTTTCAGCATAAATAACAACCTGCTCCAACTGACTTATATCATTGTTTTTCATCATGATGTCAGGTATATTGAAATCTAATCTTTCAGCTCGAACATGAATGCTATCAATTCGCAATGGCCTTTTTCCAATATAACTGGCCTTTAAAAAGTAATACCCCGTTTTCAGTAATGAAAATTTGAAATCTCCTTTTGAGTCAGTTTGAATTATGGAGAGTTGAAGTGTATCCGCATGTAAGGTCAATACAATTGTAGCGCCTGATAAAGGTTCCGACTTTTCATTTATCAGGTTACCAGACATAACACCCACTTTGCCGGGCTGGGCAACAATTACACCAAAAAAGGCCAACATGCTGATAATTAATAAAAGATGTTTCAAACCAATGGTTTAGACGCCAAATATACCTCTATCATTCACCTAAAAAGTTAAAGAACCGTGACAACCTGTCAGATTCAAGGCTCTCTTGGTATATTTGCGGTTCCCCAAATTTAGCGTATGGAGGAGTTGATCCTAGATAAAAAACAAGATGAAACAAGGCAAGGTGAGGCTTATGCCCCTGCTGAGCTATTACAAAAAAAGTTCGAGCAACACTTCTATATTGAAAGCTACGGATGTCAGATGAATTTTGCGGATAGCGAGGTAGTTGCTTCCATTTTGCAAGGAGCTGGATTTGGACCAACCAGAAACCAAGAGGAGGCAGACCTAATTTTCATCAACACCTGTTCAATTCGCGAAAAAGCTGAGCAAACCGTTCGAAAGCGACTGACCACTTTTAAAAGTTTAAAACGTAAAAAAAAGACCTTATTAATAGGCGTGCTGGGATGCATGGCTGAGCGATTGAAGTCAAAATTTCTTGAAGAGGAAAAACTAGTAGACCTTGTCGTGGGGCCTGACGCTTACCGTTCTCTTCCCACATTAATTGAGGAGGCTGCAGGTGGCCAAAAAGCCGTTAACGTTTTATTAAGCCGCGAAGAGACCTATGCAGACATAGCACCTGTTCGCCTAGACAGCAATGGTATTAGTGCTTTTGTAAGTATCATGCGTGGGTGTAACAATATGTGTTCATTTTGCGTGGTACCATTCACAAGAGGTCGAGAAAGAAGTAGAGACACCAAGAGTATCATACAAGAATGCACAGATTTGTATGAAAACGGATATCGCGAAATCACGCTGTTGGGGCAAAATGTAGATTCCTATTACTATTCGACTTCACAGGATCAATTACCACCAGTCACCTTTGCTAACTTATTAGAACAAGTTGCAAGAATTGCTCCAGATTTATTGGTACGTTTTTCAACCTCACACCCAAAAGATATCACAGACGAGGTGTTGCACACGATGGCCAATTATGAAAATATTTGCAAATACATCCACCTACCGGTTCAAAGTGGCTCCAGCCGGATATTACAGCTGATGAACAGGACATATACCCGTGAGTGGTATATGGCTAAAGTTGACCGTATTCGTTCGATATTGCCAGATTGCGGCATTAGTGCGGATATCATTGCTGGCTTTTGCACCGAAGAAGAAAAAGACCACTTGGAAACGCTATCCATTATGGAATATTGCAAATACGATTTTTCTTACATGTTTTTTTACAGCGAACGACCCGGCACCTTGGCTGCAAGGCGCTATACTGACGATGTACCAGAGGAGATCAAAAAAAGAAGACTAGAAGAGATCGTTGCACTACAAAGTAAATTATCACTGGAAAGTAATCAGCGTGATATTGGAAAATCCTATAGAGTGCTCATTGAAGGTGATAGTAAAAAAGATAAGGCAGCTTGGAAGGCTAGAAACTCACAAAATAAAGTAGTGGTATTCCCCAAAGAAAATCACTCCTACAAAATAGGCGATTTTGTAACAGTTACTATAACAGCATGCACCCAGGGAACCCTGCTAGGCACAATTGTAAATCACTAACTTACTGATATTGGATGATGGACATACAAAGTATTAAGAATCGGTTTGGAATTATTGGCAACGCCCCTGCATTAAATTATGCAATGGAAGTTGCCGCACAAGTAGCAGCTACTGATTTGACTGTTTTAATCAATGGAGAAAGCGGTGTAGGTAAAGAAGTTTTCTCGCAAATCATTCACTCCCTTTCTGCTCGTAAACACAATGCATTTATAGCTGTCAACTGTGGGGCGATCCCTGAAGGAACCATTGACTCGGAGTTGTTTGGACACGAGAAGGGCTCTTTCACGGGAGCCACAGAAGCACGTAAAGGTTACTTTGAAACTGTCAATGGAGGCACCATTTTTTTGGATGAAATTGGCGAATTGCCGCTGGGTACACAAGCTCGGCTATTACGAGTACTCGAAACTGGTGAATACATCCGAGTAGGATCTTCAAAAGTTCAAAAAACTGATGTAAGAGTAGTTGCAGCTACAAATAGAGAATTGTTGCAGCAAGTTCAAAATGGAAAATTCCGAGAAGACCTCTATTACCGATTAAGTACGGTACCCATTCGAGTTCCGTCTTTACATGACCGCCCGGAGGATATCCATTTACTGTTTAGAAAATTTGCTGCCGACTTTGCCACAAAATACAAAACCGCCTCGGTACAATTAGATGATGAAGCAAAACAAATATTACTTAGCTATCCTTGGCCTGGCAATGTTCGAGAACTTAAAAATATTGCAGAACAAATTTCTGTATTGGCACAAGAGAAACTAATTAGTGCCGATCATTTAAAAAAATACTTACAGCCCTACTCCACTAATCGCTTACCTATTTGGGCTGGAAACCTTAGTAACCAACCCGAGTTTGCGAATGAAAGGGAAATACTTTACAAATTGTTCTTTGACATGAAAAAAGATGTCAACGAACTAAAAAGAATGTTTGTGGAGTTATTAAGCAACCCGGACATTGCCGCCTCCTATCCCCAATTAGCCGGTAAGCTACATGAGTTAAACTCAACTACTACTGATGTACTAACACCATTACCCGTACCGGCTAGTGCACCAATTCCACAAGCCGTACATCCTGCCACCGTTCCGTTATTGCCAGCTGGATTCTCCCACCCGGTAGCTACCATTCAGGAACATGAGGAAGTAGACGAGAGTTTAAATATCATGGAGAAAGAGAAAGAGCTTATTCTAAAGGCACTGAAAAAGCATAAAGGCAAAAGAAAAGATGCTGCACTTGATCTTGGCATCAGTGAACGAACTTTATATCGAAAACTAAAAGAATACGACATTGAAGAATAATAGCATCCTTAGTTCTCCTTTTTTATTATTAGTAGCGCTAGCCACTATTTTATTATTGCAAGTAGGCATCAGTAGTTGTGGCGTTTATCGCTTCACGGATGCCTCTGTACCGGATAGCATTAAAACGGTCAAAGTAAATTTTATTGAAAACAAGGCCTCCTACGTTAACCCGCAACTAAGCCCGCGGCTAACAGATAAAGTACGGCAAAAAATTGTAGCGCAAACAAGACTTATTCAAACCAACAATGATGCCGATTGGGAGATCAGCGGTGCCATCACGCAGTATAGCTTTTCAACATCAGCAATTGCAGGACAACAAACTGCTAACAACCGATTAAGCGTCAGTTTGCAACTAAGTATTTATGACCGAAAAGCAGACGAAACTAGAAAAGTGGATGTAAGTAGGAGCTTTGAATTTAAAGGAAGCCTGTCGGTGCAAGCCGCTGAGGCATCATTGGGGGATGAATTAATTAGAACCTTGGCAGATGATATATTTAATAAAGTATTTTCGAACTGGTAACCTATGCAAGTTTCGCTCTCCACTATAGCCCAAGTTCTTCTAAACAAACCCTCCGTGGAGGAATGCTCAATAAATGAGATTAAAAAACTTTGCGCGGATTACCCTTGGCTTTCCACTGCTCGATTGCTACTTGTATACAAGTTAAAAGCCATTCAAGATCCAACTTGGATAAGCGCCTATGAACAAGCACAACTTTTTTTCCCTTCTACGAATTGGTTAAACTTATTACTGGAATCAGATACTAAAAAGTCAGCACTAAGAACTGAAACCACCGTTGCACAACGCAATAACCAACTTAAGGAGCCGCTTGCATTTGAGCCCTTTCATACGATTGACTACTTTGCATCACAAGGTATTCAATACAAGCCCGAAGATCAACCCACTGATAAATTTGGGCAACAACTAAAAAGTTTTACTGAATGGATCAAGGTCATGAAAAGACTCCCCCTGTCCGAAATGGGTAAAACAATTGATCCTAAAGAAGAGAAAAAAGTAGAGCAGCTGGCAGGTAACTCACTCCAACAAAATGAAGTGATTACTGAGGCGATGGCAGAAATATGGGTGAAGCAGGGAAATCTGGCTAAAGCCAGGGAAGTCTTTAGTAAATTAAGTTTGCTAGAGCCCTCAAAAAGCGCTTATTTTGCCAACCGAATTAATGAATTAAACGCATCATTATGACCATTCTATTTGTTATTCTAATTGTAATCGCTGCCCTGTTTCTTGGCTTTTTTGTATTGGTTCAAAACCCCAAAGGTGGCGGCTTATCTGGCAATATCGCTGGATTTAGCACCCAATTCATGGGAGTAAAGCAAACCACTGACGTATTAGAAAGAGGAACGTGGATCTTCGGTGCAGTAGTAGCCCTTCTGTGTCTTTTTTCAGTTTTTTTCATACAAGGAGGCAACAGCGCCCAAAGTGATAGGGCAAAAGAAGCAACTGGGCTTACTGTACCAGCACAAGCCTCTCCCGCTCCCGCAGCAACAATGCCTACACCTACTCCTACTCCTGCGCCAACACAACCCGGAAAGTAATTTTTAATGATATTTAGTAAACCCCACGGTAGCGTGGGGTTTTTTTTTCTTAATTTGAAGCAGTGCGAATCAAACAAATTTTAGTAACCATAATCGGCTTATGCATTATCCTGCTTGGTTGGATGTGCTGGGGGCTTTTTGGTCCTACACTTTCTCACCATCAAACGTATTTGTATGTAAAAGAAGCAACACCCCGTAATCAGATGCTCAGCCAAGCTAATAAAGAAAAAGTAATAGCCTCCGTCTTCTGGGTAAACCACCTCCTTAATTGGTGGAAAGTAGATACCATTAAGAAAGGACGATATAAAGTATCAACAGGAATGAGTGCGTTTCAATTGGCAAGGAATCTTAAAAATGGGAACCAAGCCTACGTTAAACTAAGTATCAATCGTATCAGAACACTGGAGGAATTAGCAGGAAAAATTGGAAATGGGGTCGATTCAAAGACTGATTCTCTTCAGCTTCTACGTTTCTTTAGAAATAATGATTCGATTCAAAAGTATGGGGTAAACACACAGACTCTCTTGGCACTAGCACTACCCTACACCTATGAGATGGGGTGGGCAGAGGAGCCCGCAGAAATCATGGGCCGGTTTTATAAGCGGTGGAAACAATTTTGGACACCAGAAAAAATTCAATTAGCAACCAAGAAAGGTCTTTCCCCATTTGAAGTTTCAACACTCGCTTCGATTGTAGAGGAAGAAACTAATAATGAAGAGGACCGATTCCTGATTGCCAGCACCTATTTAAATAGACTTCGTATTGGCATGAAACTACAAGCTGACCCAACTGCCAAGTATGCAAGCCGGGATTTTAAATTAAACCGAATTCTTTACGAACATCTTAAAATTAATTCCCCGTATAATACCTATTTGAATACAGGTCTTCCACCAGGTCCTATCTGTACTCCTTCGCTTCAAGCTATTACAGCGGTATTAGAGGCCCCAGTAACCAATTACCTGTTTTTTGTAGCTAGCTGGAAATTTGACGGAAGGACGCTGTTTTCCAAAGACTACAAAGAGCACCAGGCATATGTAAAGTTGTTTCATGCTGCACAACGTAAAAGACTTGAATGAGTAGAAAAAATAAAATAATTGAGTTTCTTTTTACGATACCGCTGGTAAACTGGCTTATACGCAGAAGTAAAACCACAACACTACCTGGATTTACAGGTATCCCTATTTATCAAGTTGTTGCTTTTTTCATCCGTCAGGTCCAAACAATAGGAATGACAGAACGCGCATCTGCCATTGCATTCAATTTTGTGATGGCTATTCCTCCTGCAATTATTTTTCTATTTACCTTAATTCCATATCTACCCATTACTCAATCACTACAACAGGAACTCTATAGATTAATCAAAGACATCATACCGGGGGAGAGAAATAATGCAGTATTAATTAATTTTCTGCAGGACTTTATCAATAATCCCAGAAATGGCTTACTGTCTATTGGCTTTATTTTATCGTTATACTTTTCCTCCAATGCCATGATGGGCATCATGCGTTCTTTTGACAAAAACTATGCAGGTTTTAAAAAAAGAACTAATTGGCAACGGAGAAAAGCAGCGATTCAGTTAACCGTACTGCTCTATCTCTTTGTTATGGCTTCACTAGTAGCATTGATTGCACGTGACGTGGTGCTGGAGTGGCTGGGTATTGAAAACGCCTCAGTTCGAACTTTACTTTCCAACCTTCGATGGGCCGTAATATTTCTTTTATTTTTCTCCTGCATCTCCTTCATATACCGGTTGGCTCCATCCGTACATAAAAAGTGGAAATTAATTAACCCCGGCTCTATCGTTGCAACCAGTTTAATGTTAATTACATCCGGTGCCCTCTCTTGGTGGGTAGCTAATTTTTCTCAGTATAACCAGCTATATGGCTCTATCAGCACCGTGCTAATCATTATGATTTTGATCTTTATTAATTCGCTGATTTTATTAATTGGATTTGAATTGAACGTAAGCATTTACTCACTGCAATCAGCCCGCACGGCGTCCAGGCTAGATCCTGAGAATTGAACTATTCCAACTCCCAGTCTTTTAATAGTTGAACTCGGGCTTCAATTTCTTGTTCATGGCCTTGATAATGCCCTGCCTTTTCTTTTTGTCTAAATGCTTCATAAAGCGTAACAGCACAGGCTACGCTAATATTCAATGACTGTATAATACCAACTTGTGGTATCACAAAATTACCGTCTGCCTTGGCCCTGATTTCGTCACTAACCCCACTATGCTCATTCCCAAATACCAAGGCCAAAGGAGTTGTGAAATCCACTGCATAAAGTGGAACTGCGTCATCACCCAGATGTGTAGTCAATATTTTTAGGCCTCGTTTTCGAATACTTTCAAAACACTGATCGGTATTCTCAAATTGATGTACAGTTAACCATTTAGCAGCGCTGGATGAGCTCCTAGCACCCCATTTTTTGTGACGAGGAATTTTTGTGTTTAAAATATATATTTCCTGAATACCAACTGCATCACAAGTACGCATCACCGCAGAAATATTATGCGGATCAAACACATTCTCCAACACAATAGTCAAATTAAATTGCCTGCGCTGCAATACGGCTTTTAATTTTTCAAATCGAGCTGGTGTCATAATTAATTAAAGATTTCATAGCCCTGCTCCCCTTTTACCAAGGGCACGCAAGGCATACCAGAAAGCATAGCACAGTTACCCAGTTGGGCATGTGACTGAAAAGCCCTTGCCGGATTAGCTACACAAAGCGCAGCCGCTTCCTGCACAGTAAATCCTGCTTTAAAAATGAGATTATTAAAAGCACGGAGCATTGTCAATGCTGAACCGCTCAACACCCCATTAGCAGTATAATGATCGTGCTGTAACGTATGCTGGTAGGGACCCTTATTACAGGTAGTTACAGCATCCGTAATTGCAAATAATCGATCACCCATTAATTGATATGAAAGTTTTATTACTGCCCAATCCACATGATAACCATCTGGTATAATACTAGCCATTGCATTATTATGAGAAAAAATTGCCCCTACCAATCCAGGAGCTCGATGTTGAAACGGGGGCATAGCATTGAAAAGATGGGTTGCTAGTGAAACACCATTTGAAAACGATTGCATCCCCTGTTCAAAAGTTGCCATGGAATGACCGGCCGACAAAAGGATATTTGCATCCATCAGCATTTTTAAAATCTCAGGCGCACAAAATTCTGGAGCGAGTGTAATCATTTTAATCACATCACTGCCATGCAATAAAAGATCCTCTACATCTTTTTCAGTAGGAACCTTTATAAATTGTGCGTCATGTGCGCCTCTTTTTTCTGGATTTATCCAAGGACCCTCCAAATGCAGCCCCAAACAACCCTTTCCTCCATTTTCCCAATACGTGCGCACGGCCTTAATTCCACTTTCTATTGTATTTGAATTATTAGTGGCAATAGTTGGTAGAAAAAAATGAGTACCCTCTTTAGAAAAAGCCTGATACATTAACTCAAGTGTATGAGTGGATGGAAAAGCAGAAAACAAATGACCAGCCGCTCCATACACTTGTAAGTCAATGAAAGAGGGAATCAAGAGGTCAACAACTGGACAGTCCTCTTGAGCGGGCCCTATGCTAGTAAGAGTGTCGTTAATGAGTATAACTTCCTGGTCGCTGAGCCACTCATGCCCCGTGAATATAGTTTTTGCAAGAAAACGTTTTTCAACTGCCATAGCGCTACAGGAACAAAAGTCTCCCTTATTATTTTTTGTTCAACGGGCGACGGAAAATAAATCGTGTAATGAATATCCCCTCACCATCATCTTTACCAGCGTTACTCTCTACAGCTGAAGTAACATACGCTAACTCCCATCCTTGCTGAGTAAGCATGTTCAATTTTGAAGTAATTACGGCATCATTGGAGGCAATATTCCTGAAATTGATACCACCAAGACTAAAGAAGTTCACCAGCTTAGTCTCATTCAATTCATCAATTTTTACATCGGAACGCTTAACAGCGCCCTGGCGAGAATCATTACCATCCTTTCTTTCTGTAGTTAGCTCATCAGCATTTACAGCTCCGTTGTTCTCGATAATACGTGAACGACCAAGCCCCATCGGAACAATAGACTCAACACTGGTTACGATTTTAAATTCGTACTGCGCACGTACTTCAGAAAAAGAGGCCATCAACGCAATCAGTAACAATGTTTTAGCAATTTTCATATGAATATTATTTAGTTTTTAAATCATGTCAAATCTCGGAATTATTCTTGATTAACTGAAATACTACTCCCACAGCAATCAACTGGATACACCCCATGATGATAAAAAGCAAATCAAAAGAGTAATAATATGCCAGTACCCCGCCTACAGCAAAAGCGATTCCAGATACTAATTGAGATTGTCCGGTGGAAAGACCCCAAGCATAGGTATCATGTTCTTTAGTCAAACTAGCAGCAAATAAGGCATCCCAAACTGGTGTTCCAATAGCTTCAGCAAGACCCAAACCAATTTGTACATAAAATAATTCGAGGGGCGTATCAACCAATAAATAACAAAATGTCAATATAGCGTTGAGCAGATAACCTACAAAAAGCAATTTTGTCTTATATCGCTTACGGTTAACAATTTTACCGATCAGGATATAAAATAAGCCCGTACAGATTAGATAAGCGGACCAAGCCCAGGTAATATCCAGGATATCACCACCGATTTTTTCGGTAAAGATTGCATAAAGCGGCCCCAGCATTCCCTCACCGAAATACCAGATATTGGCACCCCAAAGGAGAATTTTTGTTGTTTTACTAAGTTTCATCGGGGTAAAGTGCTGTAAATAGCAAAGACAAAAAACCTGAATTAAAGTTTAACGTGTAACAGGTGTATTTACAGCTTTGTGGCATTTCTACCAATAAGCCGCCATCCTTTTTTTGGATTAGTCTTTCGAATCCAACGTTCCGCTACTTTTAAATGATATGTATTGCGCTTACCCTGTAGACTAACGTCGATGGTTGCATTGAAAACAAGGACAGCATTATTTTTATTATACACATCCATTGGGTTATAACCATTAATGGTAAAATCATATTTTGCCAACATGACGTTTACGCTATCCTCTTTATAGCTATGATATATGAGATATCCCGATTTGAGATTTTTTATTTGTTCTTTTTGACTTTCAATCCACCCATTACTATGACCATATCGTAGTGCCCTAATCGTACGATTCTTGATTACCGCTACATCACCTTTCACCAGTGCTTGATGATACTCCATAGCATTTAGCACAAGCGATAAATAACGAGGAGGGATATTTGTAATTGAGTCCAAAGAGATTGGCTGCTGACCATCCGCTTTTAATGAACCAAATCCAGCCAAAAAGAGCAATAGTAAAATCACTAGAATTCTCATGATTGTAAATTAGTAAAAAAGCCCTGACATTAGTCAAGGCTTTTATCGGGTCGGGACGACTAGATTCGAACTAGCGACCCCTTGCACCCCATGCAAGTGCGCTACCGGGCTGCGCTACGTCCCGTTCCGTCGGAGATTTTCTCCAGGGGTGGCAAATTTAGCGGTATTTTTCGGATTTTTTGGATCGAGGACTAAGCTTTACCTTTGCTTCTTAATGAATATACTCATTAAGCAAGCTCTTGTTGTTGACCCCTCCTCCCCTTACAACAACAAAAAGGTTGATCTCCTTATCGAAAACGGTATTCTCACTAAGATTGGAAAAATTGATGCATCGAGCGCCGACAATATTGTCAGCAGCCCAAATCTTTGTATCTCCCCAGGTTGGGTTGATTCATTTGCAAATTTTGCGGACCCAGGGTATGAGCACAAGGAAACGCTGGAGTCTGGTGCAGCAGCTGCTGCCCGTGGAGGATTCACGGATGTATTGATCATTCCAAACACAAATCCTGTACTGCATAATAAGGCTGGTGTTGAATACATTTTACATAAAAGTCAGTCGCTTCCCACTACTATTCATCCCATCGGTGCCATAACCAGACAAACGGAGGGCAAAGAACTCGCCGAAATGTATGATATGTTTGAAAATGGTGCGGTTGCGTTTTCAGATGGACAACATTGCATTCAATCAGCTGGACTTCTTATCAAGGCGCTGCAATATGTTAAGGCCATTGATGCTGTAGTCATACAAGTGCCCGATGACTACAGTATAAATCCAAGCGGACTAATCAATGAAGGCATCACTTCCACGCAACTTGGCTTACCTGGAAAACCTGCCATTGCAGAAGAGTTAATGGTTGCGCGTGATCTTGCTCTATGTAATTATGCCGAATCCAAACTACACCTCACTGGGATCAGTACTGCTAACTCCTTACAACTTATTCAGCAAGCAAAAAAAGAATCGATATCAGTAAGCTGTTCCGTTACACCTTACCATCTTTTCTTCTGCGATGAAGATCTTTCTAACTATAATACCCAACTGAAGGTAAATCCCCCGCTGAGAAATAATGCAGATAGAGAAGCCTTAAAAAAAGCGGTCAAAGATGGTCTCGTAGACTGTATTGCCAGTCATCATCTCCCGCATGAATCTGATAGCAAAATAGTAGAGTTCGAACATGCGCAATACGGTATGATTGGACTTGAAACTGCCTATGCAGTAACCAACACTGCAATTGAGGGTCTAACCCCTTTGCAAACAGTAGCACTTTTTTCGCTCAACCCACGTAAAATTTTTGGATTAGAAACTCCCACCATCGATATAAATCAAAAACTATGTTACACACTTTTTGACCCCACTATCGAATGGACACTTACTAAAGAGGATTTAAAGTCTCGCTCCACCAATACACCGTTTTTAGGGACAAAACTTCAAGGGAAAGTCATCGGAACACTTCATTCTAATGCCGTTAGCCTTTTTGTATGAATTCAAAACGCATAGTATGGAGTTTTGTAACTGCTTTGCTGATGATGACCATAAGCTGGTTAGGCTTTGTGAACTTCATATCGAATCCAACAAACACCCAACTTTTAATTTATGGGTTGTATGCCCTGAGCACTTGGTTCCTTCTCTTCTTTAGCCGAATACAAGGTCAAGCATTTAAAGATTTTTTTCAAATTGGTTTCAGGCACTTCATGCTAGTTACATTGCTCATGGCCCTATTCACCTACTTCTTTATTCAGCAACACCCCAATTTGGTATTGGAATCAGTCAATCAACTTCGAGTAACACTTCAAAATTCTAATAACAGAACACCAGCCGAAATCGAAAAAGATGTTAAACTCTTTATAGAGGGATACCCTACTGCGATGGTATCCCGAACAATTTTCGGATATTTGGTAATAGGGAGTTTGGTTACAGCCATTAGCTCCTTCTTGCTTACGCTACAAAAGAAATAATGGATTTATCCTTAGTCATACCCTTGCTCAATGAAGCGGAGTCACTTCCAGAGTTAACTCGATGGATTGAAAAAGTGATGAACGAACATAAATACTCTTATGAGGTGATTTATGTAGATGACGGGAGTGAGGACGAATCCTGGCAGGTGATTCAAAAGCTACAGCTTGAAAATCCAAATGTAAAAGGAATAAAGTTTCAACGCAATTATGGAAAGTCGGCAGCCCTTCAAGTAGGATTTACTGCAGCAACTGGAGACATAGTAGTCACTATGGATGCTGACTTACAAGATTCACCTGAAGAAATT
>CAIRNW010000307.1 GCA_903879995.1 uncultured Bacteroidota bacterium | reverse complement strand
TTATGTAGAGAAAACAAGCGAGGGAGTTACCATTAATGGTTCCGTTGAAAACCCAATGGCCTTGGTTAGAAGTGGTGCCATTCTAATCGGATATACATTGTTATTTGTTTTAGTGGCAGAGCGAGTCTATCGTAAAAAGGATATTTTATGTTGAGATTAGTTTGGATGTGCATCGTGTTACTATCTAGTTACACTGCAGTGCAGGCAAGCATTGACCCGGCCACCCTTTTAGCCGGTGTCAAGAAAAAGTATGATCTGGTTCGAGATTATACAGCAAGTGCGCAACTGAAAACAAATGTTCTTTTTATTAAAGCGCCACTCTCGCAGGTAACGGTTTATTACAAACGCCCCGATCAATTAAAAATAAAAAATCAGAAAGGCATTTCATTTGTGCCCAAAGGAACTGTCAATATTAATTTGAATAATGTGTTGGGGCTTCGCAATTTTGAAGCGATTGCCGCCGGAACTTCTCTGGTGGATGGTGTTACTTGTGAAATCATCAAAATATTTCCCTTGAATGACGAAGAGGATATTACACGTGCAACCTTATATGTCGATCCCACTCGGTTGTTAGTTCTCAAGTCAATTATCAGTACGCGTGAAACAGGTACTTATCAAATTGCTATGCAGTATGGCACTTATGCAACTTGGGGATTGCCAGATCGGGTATTGGTTGAATTTAACACCCGTGAGTTTAAGCTGCCAAAAGGAACCACCTTGGATTATGATAATGGATCGACTAAAGTAGACGCCCCAAAAGGACCCCAGAAAGGGAAAGTTGAAATCCTATACCGTAGTTATACTATCAATCAGGGTGTGGCGGATGCCATTTTCCGCTGATTACTCTTCTATCGCTTCATCTTTGGCATTCGCCAACATGGCTCTGGATGTTTTCCGAAGCGGGTTACTTCTATTGGCTGCATATCCTTTACGCAGATTAATGATATCAATACAACCAAAAACTGCAGTCATAAAAGAAGTGGGATCTGCGCTATTTTTTCCTGCAATATCAAATGCGACTCCATGATCGGGTGAGGTACGAACTACTGGAAGCCCCGCTGTATAATTAACACCATCACCGCCTGCAATTGTTTTGAATGGTACCAGGCCTTGATCATGATACATCGATAATACTGCATCAAATTGCGCATAACTTCCCCTGGCAAAAAATGCATCAGCAGGATAAGGTCCTACAGCCAGGATATTATTATTTTTTGCTTCTTTAATTGCTGGACGAATAATGGTTTCTTCCTCTTTTCCAATTAATCCTTCATCACCGGCATGGGGGTTTAAACCCAATACTGCAATACGCGGCTTATCAATCCCAAAATCCTTTTGTAGACTTTGTTGCAGGATTTGAAGTTTCAGTAAGATTTTTTCTTTTGTCAATTGTCCAGCTACTTGTGCTACTGAAACATGTTCAGTTACCAATGCCACCCGCAATGTTTCAGCGGTCATTAGCATGACTACATCCTTGGCCCCAAAAAAATCCTTCAAGAAGGGTGTATGACCGGAGTAGGCAAAATCAAAAGATTGTATATTTTTTTTATGAATCGGAGCGGTTACCAACCCATCAATTTGTTGTTGCTTTAATGCGGCCACTGCTGTTTGAAGGGAGAGCACGGCATACTTTCCACCCTCTGGCGTGAGTTGTCCGGGTTTAATATCTACATCTTCTTCCCAACAGTTAAATACATTAACCTGTTTATGATTAATTCGATTTAGCTCTTTACAGCTGGCATAATTCAGGTTGCAATCTGGAATGGTTTTCTTGTAAAAGTTGATGACTTTATTCGAAGCAAAAATTACCGGTGTGCAGTGTTCCAGCATCCGGTTGTCCATAAATGTTTTGATGATCAGCTCAATGCCAATGCCATTCAGGTCTCCACAAGAAATGCCAATTACTGGTTTGGGTGTATTCATGCTTTTGAATTGCTTGTAAAATTACGAATAATTGCTTGGTCAATCCGAGTACATTTGTAGTCATGTACACCCTTAAAAAATCCTTGGGTCAACATTTTTTGCGCGATGAAAATATTTGCAAAAAAATTGTGGAGGCCTTGCAGCAGCAGCCGGTTACCCAACTACTGGAAGTAGGGCCGGGGGGTGGCGCTTTGACCAAGTATTTACTTCAACTTCCTAACCTCACTTTCAAAGCCGTGGAGTTAGATCAGGAAAAGGTTGAATACCTACTCCAAACCTATCCGGCGTTAGAAGGAAAAATCATTCACAAGAGTTTTTTGGAACTTGAGCCTCCCTTTGAAGGGGTGTTTACTGTGATTGGTAATTTCCCCTATAATATTTCTACGCAGATTCTTTTTCATGTATTAGAATGGCGAACGCAAATTGATGCCGTCATCGGTATGTTTCAAAAGGAAGTTGCTCAGCGAGCTGCTGCTCCTCATGGAAGTAAAACTTATGGGGTGCTCAG
>CAIRNW010000306.1 GCA_903879995.1 uncultured Bacteroidota bacterium | reverse complement strand
TTAATTCAAGAATACCAATTAAATGATCGGGTTATTCTTCACACAAATTTTATCCCAGATCAAGAAGTTGGTATTTACTTATCTGCAGCAGACGTAGTGGTACAGCCCTATAAAACTGCCACGCAAAGTGGGGTGACTCCACTTGCCTACCATTTTGAAAAACCCATGATTGTTACCAATGTAGGAGGGCTTCCAGAGATGGTTCCGCATGAAAAAGCCGGCTTGGTTTGTGCACCCAAAGCAGAAGAGATTGCAAATAGTATAGAACTATTTTACAAAAAGGATCCATCCTATTTTACCGTTGGCATAAAAGAGGAAAAAAAGAAATATGAATGGTCCACAATGATTGATACCCTATTCACGTTGCATAAGGAGCTCAAATAATGTCAAACATGCGCTACAAGCTATCGCTACTTCTACTACTTTCTGTGATGGTACTATGCAGGGTTTCAGCGCAAGTTAATTCAAGTCCTATTTCTGCTGGTGCTTTGAAACAATTACAATCCAAGGAGGATACATTAAAAGATTTTGCGTTTTATCTCACCACGGATAGTTTACCGGAGGAAAGAATGATTGCGGATAGTGTTTTTACCCGAACCTTAGTTCGTGCTTTACAAATTCCCTTCTCATTTTACTACCCTTTTGATTCTGTTTTGGGAGTTTCAAAAAAGTATGCCCCCGATTCGAGTTTTAGAATCATAACCTGGAATCTTCAATTCAATGACTATTACAATCGCCAAAGAGGTGCAATTCAAGTCAACACAAAAGACGGCAAGCTCAAGCTCTTTCCATTAAGAGACGCCTCGGAATTTACAGACCATCCCGAGGATTCTATTCGTACTTCAAAAAATTGGATCGGGGCCCTTTATTATAATATCATTAAAAAAGAGGATAAGGGAAAGTCTTTCTATACACTTTTTGGACTCGATCCCAATAATGCAAAAAGTACCGTTAAATGGTTGGAGGTTCTTCAATTTTCTCCTCAAGGGGAACCCATTTTTGGAGGCCCTTTTTTCAGCTACGAACAAGATAGCATTCCTAAAAAACCGCAGCACCGTGTTAGTCTTGAGTATAAAAAAAATGCCCGGGTTCTGATGGACTATGTCCCAGAATTAGACTTAATCTTGATCGATCATTTAGTTTCAGAGAATGACGATACAGAGAGTCCTTGGACCTTTGTACCCGATGGAGACCAGGAAGGCTTTAAATGGGAAAAAGGAAGATGGATACATATCAATAAAGTATTCACCCAAAAACTACAGGATGGAAAAGCACCCCGGGAACAACCACTTTTTGATCAACCGGGCCAACAAAAAATACCAGCTGTAAAAAAGGGAAATTAAAGATTATTCATCCAGTTTTAGCACGGCAAGAAACGCCTCTTGCGGAACCTCTACGTTTCCAATTTGACGCATCCGTTTTTTACCTTCCTTTTGCTTTTCTAATAGCTTACGCTTACGGCTAATATCTCCCCCGTAACACTTGGCTGTCACATCTTTTCGCATGGCAGAAATGTTTTCACGGGCTACTACTTTAGCCCCAATTGCTGCTTGTATAGCTATCTGGAATTGCTGTCTAGGTAACAACTCCTTTAGCTTTTCACATAGCTTACGGCCAAATTCTTGTGCCCTGCTACGGTGTATCAAAGCAGATAAGGCATCAACTTTATCGCCATTGAGCAGAATATCCATTTTACAGATATCACTTTCTCTATATCCAATAGGATGGTAATCAAAAGAGGCATAACCCCTGGTTTGTGATTTGAGCTTATCGTAGAAATCAAATACAATTTCAGTGAGGGGCATCTCAAAAATCAATTCAACACGCGTGGGTGTTAAATAGCTTTGATTGATTAAGATGCCGCGCTTGCCCAGGCAGAGTGTCATAATGTTTCCAATGTACTCTGGCTTAGTAATGATTTGTGCCTTAATAAAAGGTTCGTCAATATGATCCGTTTTTACCGGATCAGGAAATTCAGTTGGGTTATTTACGATGATTGTTTCGCCCTTAGTTGTGGTAGCAATGAAACTTACGTTGGGAACGGTAGTAATTACAGTCTGGTTGAACTCACGCTCTAAACGCTCTTGAATAATTTCCATGTGCAGCATTCCCAGAAAACCGCAACGAAATCCAAAACCTAGTGCCTGGGAAGTCTCGAGCTCAAAAGTGAGTGAAGCATCATTGAGTTGGAGTTTATCCATACAATCCCTGAGCTCCTCAAATTCATCTGTATTAACGGGAAAGATACCAGCAAAAACCATCGGTTTCACTTCCTCAAAACCCTTGATCTGTTCTGGAGTTGGGTTGGAAGCCAGTGTGATCGTATCTCCAACTTTTACCTCCTTCGCATTTTTTATTCCTGTAATGATATAGCCTACATCTCCCGTGGCAACTTCCTTCTTCTCGGTCATTTTGAGTTTAAGAATTCCAACCTCATCTGCCTCATATTCCTGGTTGGTTGAAACAAACTTAACACGGTCACCTTTTTTAATGGAGCCGTTCATGATACGGTAGTAAACTATTATTCCACGAAAAGAATTGAAAACGGAGTCAAAAATCAAGGCTTGTAAAGGTGCGTTTGGATTGCCTTTGGGGCCAGGAATGCGTTCCACAATAGATGATAATACCTTTTCCACACCAAGACCTGTCCGGCCACTGGCATGCAAAATTTCCTCCCGTTTACATCCAATTAAATCAACAATTTGATCCTCCACTTCCTCGATCATGGCCCCGTCCATATCAATCTTATTAATGACAGGAATAATCTCAAGATTATTTTCAATAGCGAGGTATAAGTTACTGATTGTCTGAGCCTGTATACCTTGAGTGGCATCTACCAAAAGCAAACAGCCTTCACAGGCAGCCAAGGCACGGCTCACCTCATAACTGAAGTCTACGTGACCAGGTGTATCAATCAAATTCAAGATATATTCTTGCCCATCAGTATGCTTGTAATTGATCTGAATTGCATGGCTTTTTATGGTAATACCCTTTTCGCGTTCCAGATCCATGTCGTCCAATACCTGATCCATCATATCTCGATCTGAAATGGTATTGGTTACCTGCAATAAACGGTCAGCCAAGGTAGACTTACCATGGTCAATATGAGCAATAATGCAAAAATTCCGGATGTTCTTCATGAATCAAAGGCCGCTTTTAGCGGTGCAAAGGTAGCCCTTTTCAAGCGATCATTGTGAGGAAAGATGCTTGATTCGATTCCATATTACGTCCATTTCCTCCAGCGTCATTTCGCTGAGACGCTTACCATCCTCTTGAGCCGCCGTTTCCATCAATTGGAATCGAGTAACAAATTTTTTATTCGTCCTTTCTAATGCGTTTTCAGGATCGATATTTAAGAAGCGTCCGTAATTCACCAAAGAAAATAACAGATCGCCAAACTCCTCTTCAATTCGGTCCTGTTGCTTAGTGTCCTGGCTAGGCACTGGAGTAGCTTTTACTTCTTGTTCTAGTTCCAGCATCTCCTCTTTGACCTTATCCCACACTTGGCCAGCATTCTCCCACTCAAATCCTACCTGTTTTGATTTTTCTTGTAAACGCATAGCTTTCACCAACGCAGGTAAACTAACGGGCACTCCACTCAATACAGACTTTTTCCCCTCCTTCATTTTTAATTTTTCCCAATTTCTTTTCACCTCGTGTTCGTCCTTAACTTTTATATCCCCGTAAATATGCGGATGACGATCAATTAACTTTTTACAAATTCCTTCTACTACTTCATTAAAAGTGAAAACATTTTGCTCCGAGGCTATTTTAGCATAGAAAACTAAGTGCAAAAGCAAATCTCCTAGCTCCTCCTTGATCGCTTGCAGATCTCCATTGGTGATTGCATCAGCCAACTCATACGTTTCCTCAATGGTGAGTTGACGTAATGAAGACATGGTTTGCTTTTGATCCCAGGGGCATTTTTCACGTAGATCATCCATAATTGAAAGCAAACGGCTCATCGCCTGATCAGCGCCTGGAGGAGTAGATTTCATAAATCAAATGTAAGAAAAGGCTATGCAGAACATAGTAAGGTAGCAAGATGAGATTTTCTTTATTTTTACACCAGTTAATTGATATGAGAAGCACTGCAAGAATAGTATTACTGCTAGGCGTAACTTTTTCGCTCCTAGGATTTCAAT
>CAIRNW010000305.1 GCA_903879995.1 uncultured Bacteroidota bacterium | reverse complement strand
TAACCCGAAGGTCACAGGTTCGAGTCCTGTCCCCGCTACTAAAAAGA
Organism: uncultured Bacteroidota bacterium; assembly: GCA_903879995.1. GTDB lineage: Bacteria > Bacteroidota > Bacteroidia > Chitinophagales > Chitinophagaceae > JJ008. The sequence continues at coordinate 2,009 of CAIRNW010000305.1, read as the reverse complement.
AAAGCGCAGTTACGTAAGTGATGGCGCTTTTTCTTTTTCCCTTATAACCTTCGTTGCTGCTTCTCTGACTCATTGAATTTCGTTCCGAAATTCAAGATAATAACGATATATTTAATAATTGTAAATTTACAGTGTAGCAATTATATTCTGACCCAACGAAGTACATGTGTTATATTCAATTATTTTAAAAATCAAAAAATGAAAAATTTTATTCTTTTGTCCTTATTTATTGTTTTTAGTAAAGTTAATGTTGCTCAAACACAAAAAGGACAATCAATACTCGGCGAAGCTTCAGGTGATAATTCAGGGAGTTGCGTAAGCATGCCAGATCCTCAAACAATCGGCATTGGTGCGTGGGGAAATACTGCGAATGGCAACTTATCAGGACATGCAAGAGTTTATTTTTGGAATGGTTTAAATTGGGAACAAAAAGGGCAGGATATCGATGGTAGTGCAGGAGATTCTTTCGGGAGGTCTTTATCAATGCCAAACAGCAATACAATTGGTGTTGGCGCAAGAAGTAATCCAGGAGGAGGTTTTCAGCGTGGGCGTGTTGGTGTTTTTGAATACAATTCGATTACAAATTCGTGGACTTTAAAAGGGAATTATATTAATGGTGAGGCTGATTTAGACCAATCTGGCCAAAGTGTTTTCATGCCCGATGAAAATACCATTGCTATAGGAGCAATGTTAAATGATGGCAACGGCTCGTCCTCAGGACATGTTAGGGTCTTTGTTTGGAATGGACTAAATTGGACTCAAAAGGGCAGTGATATTGATGGAACATTAGCTGGTGATGCCACAGGTGGTGCAATCTCGATGCCTGATGCAAATACAATCGCAATTGGAGCACACCCGAATGATTTTAATGGGGCGAATGCAGGGCAAGTGAGAATTTTTGAATGGAATGGTAATAATTGGATTCAAAAAGGGGTTTCACTTTATGGAGATTCGGCAGGTGACGAATTTGGATTCTCCGTAAGTATGCCAACTCCAAATATTCTTGCAGCTAGTTCTCGAAGCAGCGATGATGGCGGAATAGATGTTGGAAAGGTTGAAATTTTTGAATGGAATGGTACTAACTGGATTCAAAAAGGTCTCAGTATTAATGGAGACCCACTTGTACCGCTTTTTGGGGGATCAATAAGTATGGCAAATCCGGATGTTATTTCTATTGGCGCTATAGGTTCCCCAGCTTCAAATTCGGGACGTGTTGGTGTTTACTTTTGGAATGGGGTGACATGGTTACTAGCTGACAACTATATTGTTGGAGATAATTTAAGCGATGGTTTTGGAACCTCGGTTAGTATGGGGGCATATAATACTGTTGGGATAGGAGCAAACTTTAATAATTTAAATACCGGTCAAGTAAAAATTTATGAGGTTTGTGTACCTACAACAACAATAGAAAGTATTACTGCTTGTGATTCAATTGATTGGATTGATGGAAACACGTATTTAACTTCCGGAACCTATTCATTTAATGCAACATCAGTTTTGGGATGTGACAGCACTGTTCTGTTGAATTTAACCATAAATAATGGATCTTCATCGATTCAAAATGAAACAGCACTGAATAGTTTTTTCTGGACAATTAATGGTCAGACTTATACACAAAGTGGGAATTATACCGGCGTCATTCCCTCAGCAAACGGTTGTGATAGTGTCATCACGCTTAACCTAACTTTGAATTTTACCGGGATTAATCAAGAAGAATACACAGATTTCACTCTTTTCCCAAACCCTGCAACAGATCAAATTACAATAAATGGTGAAGGATCCTTGATTGGAAAAACATATTTAGTCTTCGATCAAGTTGGGAAAGTTGTCTTTAAAGGCAGTATTGATAAAGCTATTACTTCGTTATCCGTCACCAATTTTTCGAATGGTGTATACACCCTTCAAATCGATGGACAGGGTAGAAGAACTTTTGTTGTACGAAAAGAATAATTTAGACTAGATTTTAATACCTATTTCTGGGTTAAAGTGACACTCAATCTCCCTCAAAC
>CAIRNW010000304.1 GCA_903879995.1 uncultured Bacteroidota bacterium | reverse complement strand
CTTCATGTGATCGAAGTATGTATAGAAGTTATACCAGTAGTTACCAGCGTAGAATGGACGAGTATTGTTGGGATTGTAAGCAGAAGGGTTCAAGTGATTCCAACTAGCCATAATTCCGCCAGGAGTACGAACATCTTTAAGCTCCTTCATGATTCCCATATCCAAATTACGGTGGAACCACTGATTAAATGATCCGCTTGTTTGGTTGGCGTAACCATCATCAAATTCTCCACGTACAATTTGGGTGATATAGTTAAAGTTTAAAGAGGCAGTCAAACGATCCGTTACTTCAACTGTAGCGATTGTACTGAAAGTATTTTTCTTCAAAGAAGATTGAGGAATCAAGCCTTTCTGATCAATGTTACCAAAAGACATACGGATATTGGTGTTATCAGTAGCTTTTGATACACTAACTGAGTTATTCAACATAACGCCAGTGTTGTAGTAATCACGAGCATTGTTAGGCTGAGGCAACAATTTGGCAGTGGTACCGGAGTAGCGGTGACCATCATACCATGAATACCAAGGAATATATTCCTGTCCCACCATGCGAGGACCCCAGCTGGCATCATCCGCATAGTCATGGTAATATTTACCATCCAAGCGCTTCCATGATTCAGGATGGCCAGGCTGCCAAGTGTATTTCATTAAATCTCCAACACCACCACCAGCATAAGAATTCTGGTAGTTAGGTAGAATATAAACTTTATCATTCTGAACACCCAGGTTCACATCAACACCAATTCCTTTTTGACCTTTCTTAGCTCTTTTCAAAGTCATAACGATGGCACCACCAGCTCCCTGAGGACCAAAGATGGCTGCAGCGGCAGGACCCTGAAGAACAGTAACGTCTTCAATATCGTCCAAGTTGATATCATTTGGGTTGGGAAGAATAGTTCCATCAACAACGTAGAGGATACCCTGACCACCACCAAAACCAGACTCACCACGAAGACGGATACTTCCGGTGCTACCCAATTTTGCTGAGGACTGGCTTCTTACCTGAATACCAGAAACTTTACCAGCAAGGGCGTTGTTCAAGTTTGTCTGACGAATGGTATTCAATTGCTCAGAAGTTACTACCTGTGCGTTGGTAGAGATGTTACGAAGGCTCTTACGAATTCCGTAACCACTGGTAACGATTACCTCACCACCAGCAGCTACAACACGTTTAGCTTGAATACGAACTGTGTTGTCAGCTCCTACTGTAAATTCAGTGGGTTCTAAACCAGCTCCTGAAACTAAGAGTACGTCGCCTGATTTAGCTTGAAGACGGAATGTACCTGTGTTGTCAGCAGCTACCCCAGTGCGGGCACCTTTCAATTGGACTGAGGCTCCAGGTATGGCAACCCCATTCTCATCCACTACAGTACCGGTAATCGTACGTGCCTGACCAAATGCCAATGCTGCGGTCAGCATTAACATGGTGAACAGTGATGCGAATTTTCTCATGTTGACGTTAATTTTTAATTTTTAACTACGCTGAAAGTCAGTTCTAACTGACTTGTATTTTGGTTGAAACGAATAACAATTGAGACACCGAGGCGCCACCAATTGCTGCGGCAAGATAACCTTTTTTTTAACAAAGAGTTAAATTGGCTTATAAATTTTTGATGGGGCTAATTCGTGGAATTTCAGGGCTATTTGAATAAAATAATGCCAAAAAATAGAGCTGGAATTCCAGTTTTGAGAGCCAGAAATGGAGGCTTGGAAAGTTAATGACTTAATTACCTCATTTTCAATGTTTAACATTAGCTCTGTTCCTGCATTTTGATACATCCCCAGCTGATATCCGCCCCCTAATCCGGGCGAAAATGCATAAATCCTTGATTGATAACCATCTGTATCAAAAACCAATAGCCTCATTAACCCTTTAAATTTTCCTGGAAAAGGACGAAAGCCAAGTTGCACATAACCTAAAAACCCTGATTCATTGATTGATTTTTGGTCCAGCCAGCTTTTTACCCTTAACGCTTCCATTCGGAGGGACCATTTGATAGTTTTAGAAACAGCATGGTCAACATGCATCCTATAAACCGACCTATTAAGAACCAAGCCAGGACTAAGCGGAACTACAGCAAATTGATCCGATGTGGTTTGCATTTTTTGTTCCTGTCTGAACCTAAAATAGATAATTGTGCCTTTGTCGGGCTGATAATTCAACTGAACAAACTGCTCATGCCCACGAGAAGGTTGATCAATCAAATATCGGAGCCAGGGGAACTTAAAGTAATCCGTGAACAGTTGTAATTGAAGTTTTGGACTAAGTCTCGCATTGATGCCAAAAAAAAAGCCCCGCTCATTACCAGGCAGCGTCCCCTCAGCAATGGCACTGGAATACAAACTTTGAAATGAACTTGTATAAAGTCTACCCAAAAAAGCTACATCAACTGTTTTTGTAAGACTGGTCAGCAGGCCAGCTAATCCAGCTAAGGAGCCGTTTTTATCAATGGCCTGTTCAGTAAACAAATGAAAATTTCGGTAGGTGAACCCGACATCAAGGCTTACATTGGCCCATTTTTTTCCAGTGAAAGAAAACTGATCATAAGATCTATTGTTGACAATAAAAGGGCGGCTAAAATGGTACGTTAAAAAATTAAGCCCCGATGTGAACATGCCGTGCTTATAACTATACCGACCACCTGCTGCTAATTGAAAAACATTTCCCTGGCCTTTTATTTCGGCAGCTGTCCGATGATAACCGGAACTATTAAAAGAAGTAATGCCAAGTTGATTGCCAGCTGTAGCGTATCCCAAATTTGCTGACATATTTTTTCCAGAAACAAAAAGCGACAACGAATGACTTTTCAATTGTAACTGCAACGCTAAGCCTCGATGAAAATTAAATTCATTGACGCTTCGGTGTACTTGAAAGTGTGAAGAATTTTTTTTCAGTAAGGCTAATTGAGGTGTCTTCCTGAAGTTCATCGCTTGCCACTGGATTAACCCCTGTGCCAGATTAACCGTATAGTCGCCAACAATAATTTGGCGTACTATTCTCTTGCCTGACAATGCAACATATGCACTAAAAAAATCAGCAGGTAGCTTTGAACGTTGATTGATCCAATACTCACCCGGGTCTTTCTCAGCAGTCAATCCCAATTTTAAGTTCAGTGTATGATATCGATACAATGCTCTCAACTGATGAGCGTCGCCTTTCCAGTGATTGCTTGAGCGTTCCTGTTCTTGTCGCGAAGCAGGGGGTCGCCATCGGATGGTTAGTACTGATTGAGCGGCAGGTGCACGAAACGATAAGTTATACCACTCACTGGGTACAACCTTCACCCACTTTCGAATCCGTTCAATAGTAATCAAATCCCAAAGTGGTATAGCCTGTAGTTCATAGATCTCAAGAAACGGGCCAAGGGTATTGCGGTAATGAAAAAAATTATCAATTTGCTTTAAACTGAGTACGCCTATTGAGTCCAGTTGATTACGGTCAATTTTATTCAAATCCAATTTATCATTTTGAAAAATTGGATACATCGAGGAGTCTATTTCCTCTTCATTAAAATCTTCCGCTTCCAACCATCCTACAATTGGTTCGGTGTTCTCCGGTGGGGACTGAGCCCTAGCTGAAAAAAATAAGAATCCGATAAAAAATAAAAACAAACAACAATTGAAAATAATAGTGCGCATAATACAGTCTAATTAATAGCGTATATCAAACCCAGATACTGTACCTAATAATGGTTGAAAACCCAGGGAGATTTTTAGATTTACCATTTTGATCGGGAACTGAAAATGCACTAACCACCAATGAGGAGATACACTATGCGCAACTTGCAACTGAATAGAATTGCTCGCCAATAAAACAAAACCAAACTGCCAATTAAAGGGAAATGCGGAGAGTTTTTCAAATTGCAATTTGAAAGCGAGCGCTTTTGTTACTTGCAAGGAGGTCATACTACGAAGTAATAAAATCAACCGAGTCTGTTTAAATCCAAATGCAATTTCACGAGAAGAAAAACCAACAGACATGGCATGCGTTACAGGAGCGGAGAACGCTGTCCAACATCCCATCTGCGCAAATGGAATTGAAATGGGTTGATAATATCGAAAGTTCTTCCGCAGAAGCCCTACTTGGACTCCTACCCCATAGTGTTCACCTAATTTTCTGGAAAGTTGAAGTGATAGTTTTGAAGCCGTTATGGCCGTTGGAGTTTTCTCAATAGCCCCTTGAAAAATTGCTGAAACAGCTTGGATCTGTCTTTTTGCTGTGAATGAAATTTGTTGCCAATTTTTGAACTCCATCAGTTTGAAAAAAGCAACTTGTATAGCAGCCTTTTTATTGATTGGGATTCCAGGACACCAAACTGCAGCACTTGGATCTATCTGAAAGTTGGTGTCTACTTCCACCGACTGCATCACCTGAAAGGTAGAGGGGTTACCAAATTGAGCAAATACAGAGATTGAAGTAAATACCAGTAAATAACAAATAACTCCCCTGAATATTTCACCAACAATACGCACTTTACAAGTCTGTCTGGCAAAAGGTAATATGTCAAGAGAAAGAAACAGGAAGAACAGCGAAGAATACTACAAATTGATGCTAATTTTGCATCATGAAAATCTTGGATGGAAAATTGGCAGCACAAGCTGTTAAAGAGCAATTACGAGAAGCGGTAGAAGGCCTAAAAGCTGTTGGAAAGAGAGTACCGCACTTAGCTGCAATCTTGATTGGCGACAATGGTGCCAGCGCAACATATGTTGCGGCCAAAGTCAAAGCTTGTGAAGAAACAGGATTTACCTCCACTTTATTACGCTACGAAACATCTATTTCTGAAGCACAGCTATTAGAAAAAATAACCGAACTTAATAATAACCCCAGCATCGATGGCATTTTAGTGCAACTACCACTTCCCGCACATATAGCAGAGGAGGCTGTGATAAAGGCAATAGATCCCGCCAAAGATGTGGATGGATTTCATCCGGTTAATTTGGGCAAAATGGTGCAAGGACAACCGGGTTTTATCCCCGCTACTCCCTACGGAATCATGTTACTGTTGGAACATTTTCAAATTGAAACGGCCGGAAAACATGCTGTTGTCATTGGCCGAAGCAATATAGTAGGTAGACCCATGAGCATTTTACTCAGTGGGAATAATCAACCTGGTAATTGCACGGTTACCCTCTGCCACTCCAGAACAAAGGAATTGGAAGCTCATTGTAAACAAGCAGATATCATCGTGGCCGCACTTGGAAAACCTGAATTCTTACAAGCCTCCATGGTAAAGGAGGGCGCGGTAGTCATTGATGTAGGAATTACTAGGGTAAAAGATGATTCAAAAAAATCAGGATTTCGATTATTGGGTGATGTACATTTCGAGTCTGTGGCACCCCGTTGTAGCTGGATTACCCCAGTTCCAGGTGGCGTTGGCCCTATGACCATTGCGGCACTACTTAAAAACACATTCCAAGCTTGCCAGCAAAGGCACTAATTCAACATCGTTCTCGTTAATACATTATGCAAGGTTCTACTCTTACCAACACAATTCCGCTGATGGAACACTTCTACACTTTACAAGGAGAAGGTTATCATCAAGGTAAGGCAGCTTATTTTCTCCGACTTGGAGGATGTGATGTAGGTTGCGTTTGGTGTGATGTTAAAGAAAGCTGGGATGCATCCAAACATCCACAGCACTTACCAAGTGAACTAGTAGATGCCGTAACAAAAACACCGGCAAAACTAGTTGTGATAACAGGGGGCGAACCGCTCATGCATGATTTAGGAACCCTTACTTCACTTTTGCAAGCGCAAGGATTGGCCACACACCTTGAAACTTCAGGAGCCCATCCCTTATCAGGTCAATGGAATTGGATTTGTGTGTCTCCCAAAAAATTCAAAGCACCGTTAGATTCCGTGCTTACCGCCGCACATGAATTGAAAGTAGTGGTCTACCATCCCAGCGATTTGGAATGGGCCGAACAACACGCAAAAAAAGCAAATACAACTTGCAAGCTTTATTTACAGCCGGAGTGGAGTAAAAAAGAAAAAATTACACCCCTCTTGCTGGATTATATCAAACAACATCCACAATGGGAGCTAAGTCTTCAAGTGCATAAATACTTGGATATACCCTAACTATGAAACTAGGATTCCATTATATAATAGTCCTATTGTTGCCTGTGTTGGGTAATGCACAAGCATACAACCCCGACAAGGTGAACCGAAAAGCATTACAATTATATGAGAAAGCTTTTCAAAAAGCCAACGAGAATCTAACCAAGGAGGCCGTTACCCTTTTGCAAGAAGCTACTACTGCAGACGAAAATTATGCAGACGCCTGGATAGCCCTTGGACGTTTACAATTGGAGCTCAAGAACTATACTTACAGTGTAGTTTGTTTTAAAAGAGCACAATTTATTGACCTCAATTATTTCAAACCCTTTTGGCTATCCTACGCCTCAGGCCTGGCAGGTACTGGTGATTTTTTAAAAGCGCTGGAAATAACTGAAAAGTTTATTGACCAGGTAAAGCCAACCGGGTCGCAATTAGAGTTGGCCTTGAACAGAAAAAAATCTTATGCCTTTGCCCTGCAGCAGGAGAAGGAGCAACAAGCGGAAAAAAATCAAGTGAACTTTGCTCCTAAAAACCTGGGTGCGTCCGTTAATTCAAAAATGTCGGAGTATCTACCTTCTCAAACTATAGATGGGACACAACTCTTTTTCACCCGAAGAGTTGATATGTACAACGAAGATTTTTATGGCGCCGCCCGACAAAAAGTAAATGGCTGGGAAACAGCACAGCCGCTCAGAGGGTCCCTTAATACCCCTCAGAGTGAAGGGGCCATGATGATTTCACAAGATGGAAACTGGCTTGTATTTACCGGTTGCTACAGGCCTGATAGCTATGGGGGTTGTGATTTATATATCTCCTATAAAACCAAAGAAGGTTGGTCCGCTGCAAAAAATCTGGGAAACCGAATCAACTCAGATCAATGGGAATCTCAACCCTGTTTATCTCCAGATAAAAGAGAACTTTATTTTGCAAGCCGTCGACCTGGGGGATTTGGTGGAAGCGATATCTATGTGAGCCGGCTTCAAGATAATGGGCAATGGAGCGATCCTGAAAATTTAGGGCCTGGTATCAATAGCTCGGCGGATGAACAATGTCCTTTTATTCATGCCGACAATCAGACACTTTATTTTACGTCGTCATATTGGCCAGGCTATGGGGATGATGATCTTTTTCTGGTTCGCAAATTGGCCGATGGAAGATGGAGCGCCCCTAAAAATCTGGGGTACCCCATAAATACCATTGATCGCGAGGGAACACTATTTATTACGGCAGACGGCAAAACAGCCTACTATGCCAGCGAAAGGAAAGACAGTTACGGAGGATTAGATCTGTATAGCTTTGAACTAAATCCATCCAACAGGCCTTTTGAAACGCGATGGGTAACTGGAAAAGTTGCTGACATAAAAACTGGGAAAGGAATTATTGCAACCTTGGAGCTGACCGACTTACAAACCAGACAAGTAATTTCGAAAGTGATTACAGATTCTCTTGGAAATTATTTACTCACCTTACCCACCGGACGTGACTACGCCTTTACGGTGAACCAAAAAGGATTTTTATTCAACTCCGACCAGTATTTTTTGAAGACTGGAACCGTTGATTCTGCAGTGGTTAAAAATATTGAGCTGCAACCCATCGAGAAAAACGCCAGCGTTGTTCTAAAAAACATCTTCTTTGAAACG
>CAIRNW010000303.1 GCA_903879995.1 uncultured Bacteroidota bacterium | reverse complement strand
GGCACGGTATTACATGAAAAAATAATCCTCGATGCTTTGGGGGACAAACTGGCAGTCTCCGAAAGATGGGGCAAAATCATCAATACTTCTGATGGTGGATATATTGCCACCGCCGCGCCTGTAATCCGTAAGAGTGCGATGCTCATAAAATTCGATAACGAACTGAATATTTCCTTTATCAAAGAGTATGTGGACTCGACTTTGATCAGTAATTTTTGGTACACGCCGAGGGAGGTGAAAAACGGGTATCTGTTGTATGGCACCCAACAATTTCCAGACTTGAAAATCGTCGGATTTGTCAAATATGTTGACTATCAAGGGGAAGTAATTTGGGAAAAACGATTCTCTCACACTCCATTTACCAATACAGTATCTGATTTACAACTGTTGTCCGACTCTACATTTGTATTTTTAACACAGGAGACAACCGACCCGGGGAATAGTTCACAATTAGGTACTTCTCGTTCAGGAATTTATAAAATAAATTTAAACGGTGAAGTCACAAGTTTTTGGCAATCCCCCAATTCTCCTACAACAGGTTACATGTTGCGTGCCATGCCATTGCTCGGGGGCGATGTGATTACTTATGGTGTTGCCAGAAAAAGTGTAACCCAATTTGGAACCGAACTCATTCAGCCTACAATGACACGATTTGACACCAATTTTAATGTTGTATGGACTTATAATTTTGGAAAAATCACCAGTAGTGGTAGTGCTAGACACTTGCAAAAATTTACAAAAACCCTTGACGAAAATTATGTGGGTGTAGGCACATACTTTGTCAAAACAGGGACAGATGTCTCGCGTGGACATGGCTGGATTTACAAATTTTCAGCCGAAGGAGACAGTCTGTGGGGGCGGACTTTCCCAACTCCTTTGTTACCAGATGAATACCCCAATGGAGGGATACTTTATGGAGCAGGCATACTATCAAGTGGAAACATAATGGCCGGTGGACTGGCAGAAGACGGTCAAAATCGCTATTGCTGGCTTGTGAAAATAACCAATGATGGATGTATGGACACGCTTTTTTGTCAAACGTCTGATATTTATTCACACGAAACTGGCGACAATAAAATATCAATCTACCCAAACCCTGCGAATGACCAGATTCATATAAACGCATCTGATGGAATCAGGAAAATAGTGATGTTTGATTCCTGGAATAGAATCGTTAATCAAAAACAATTAAATGGTGTCACAAATTTTGATTTGCCTATTACAGATAAGATACCAGACGGTGTTTATTTTTTAAAACTCATAGATTCTAACAATACGGAGTACATAAAAAAGATAGTAGTTTCAAAGTTTTGAATAACACACCTTTCACCTCCCATAGTAAGCATCCGCCAAACCCCATCTATTCCAGCCCCCACCGCCTGCTGACCTTTTCCAAAAATTGAATTACACCTGGCAAGAAGCAGGTCAGGAGATAATGTCCCCCAAAGTGTACCTGTAAAGTGAAAAAGCGTACCTTGATCCCGATAGGCTCCATAGTAAGGAAATGGCATACACAAAGCCGCCAACACAGGATTCCTGACAGAAGGGCCGTTTCCAGACTGCTCTTCGCTTCGAGCATGTCAATATCATTGCTGCCGCATAATTTGGGCACTTTAGCTGTCGAAAAATGGGGGGAAGCTCAATTCGACCAAATTAGTACTGCAAAATTTATACAGCAAACAAGCCTTATTGAAATTCGAGGCTTGGCAACAAGTATCCAAAATGGTATTATCGTGGTCAATTTTCCAACTACAAGTTGTGGCGATCTCACCTATAAAACTGTATATGCTGAATACGAAAGTCAAGATGAATACCGTTGGGAAGGAGAGCTAATACCGCAGGATACTTGCCAATGTACCGACGGATACCTTATACTTGTTGCACAAAAAGGCAGAAAATTTGGTCACCTTGCCATTGATGGCGACTTTTATGAAATTCAAGAGATATCTAGTAATATACACACTTTTTCAAAAATTTCTTTTGACAACTTTGATGGAGTGGAATGTGGAACATTGCCGTCTGCTGAGTTCACTAATCCAGCTGTAGATGATCGGGGCGGCGAACATTGTGAGGTCAGAGTTCTTGTTCTCTACAACCAGTCTACTATTGCAGCTGAAGGCAGTATAAACGCTGTTAAAGACCGCATATACCTTGCGATGGCTCAGACTAACATTGCACTCAACAATTCAGCCGTCACGGATAACGAGCTGCGTTTAGTACTTGCTGGAATAGATTCGATTCCAGGATACCAACAAACTTCCATTATAGCAGATGAAGAATTTAAGGCTCTTCGTAGTGACCCATTCGTCACAAACAAGCGTGACACATTAGGGGCTGATATTGTTGTGTTTTTAAGTGGTGATGATTATATGAATTACGGATCAAGTGGCGATACCATTGACATTTTTGGCTCCTCTGGCTCACTAACACTAAATGATACACTTGCATATGTAATTGTTGAAACAGGAACTGCTACTACATCCAGGTATACTTTTGCCCACGAAATAGCACATATCTTCGGTTGCAGGCATAATTTTTCGAGCGACAACACTCCTGGAATCATGCATGCTTATAAATTCAAGGCTGCTTGTCGGGACAAGCATACTATTATGCATGTCGTCGGAAATACCACTCCGAGAATTTTACACTATTCGAACCCACATGTAACATATGCTGGCAAAAGTACAGGTACTAATGACAGGGAGTATAATGCAGAACAACTGCGGAGCACTTCTTGTATAGTAGCATCTTTTCGAGAGACAAATAACAGCCCTCTAAGCGCGCACATAGGAGGGACTAGAATAGGATGCCCTTGTGACGTAGTGACTCTATTTGCAGAACTTAATGGTGGAATACCAGGGAATTACAGTTATGAGTGGACAATAAGTTTGGATGGCGGAGTTACTTATGGTTCTGTTCAGGAGACGACAAGTCAGTTCCAAACAGATTTACCGTGTCCTAATGAAGGCTCATATCGTATCCGGCTGAAAGTTACAGCGCCAGGCGGTCAAATAGTTTTCGCCTTTGCCACAATTAGGGCAACATTGGATTTACCAAGTGGTGAACCCTGCGGGCATGGAGAACACCGTCCTTCTGATCGCACCAACATTTCATCAATCAATTTCTTAAGGGCCATTCCCAACCCTGCTTCAGAATGGGTACAGATTTCTTTCCCTTCCAAAACAGGTGAAGATTTAATTATTTCCATTTTTGCTGCAACTGGTAAAACTACTATATTGGAAAAAACTATTTCTTCAAAGGAAGGCATAGGAAGCGTTGATATACCAATCGGTAACTGGGAAAACGGACTATATTTCTGCACAGTAATCGGGAATGGATTCAGACAAACGATAAAATTTGTGATAATTAAGTAATTCACCCTTCAAACAGGGGAAAATACACTTTCTTTGCGTGTACTTTCCCCTTTTTGAGTTTAAATATATGACCATGAGACTTACCACATTATTAGTCACAGCGATAATAGCACTTCTTATTTGTTGCAGAAAAGAAGATAATAAAAACCCTTACATTGGAGAAGCAAGTGCCTATAAAAACGGAATCAAATGGGAGGCTTATACCTATACTGGCACCTTTAGGAATGATAGTAACAAAATTGACATAATAATTTCAACCCAAGATAAAGATAATATTGTAAGGGAGCATTTAAATATATTAAATCTTTCACTTGAATTAGGCAAGCATTCAATTGATACTATGTATGGTTCTGTATTATTAAAAAATTTTGGAATAACCTATACTACATTAGTAGATGACGGGGATGTAATTGGAGACGAGTATTACTCTCCGGCTATGAACGAAGAAAACCAAATTACCGTTGATTCATATGACAGCATTACAGGTGACTTGACAGGTCGTTTCAATTTTTATTTAGTACTAGGAGATCGAAGCAAATTTGATCAATTTTTACCTGATACGATGAGATTTACAGACGGGGTATTTAATGTAAAAATAAGGTAGGGTTTGCTGAAAATTAAACCCGCAACTGGTTCAATAACCTCAATCACGATCTTCAGCAATGGCTCTCGGTCGGAAACTGCTCACTATCTAAACACCGATTTTTCATGACAAATCACAGTTCACCCATTTGGATGCTACCTCAGCGTCTTTTTTATTCGTTTTTATTTTATTCAACTCTTCTGCTCTTTAGTATGGGAGGCCTCCGCGCACAAAGTGGGTTTCAGGAACCTGAAGGCTGGCTACCTGAGAATGATTTCGACCCCTGTAAAGTTGAATATGAATTTATCTACCTGCCATCAACAGAATTAACTTTGTGTGAAGAATTCCCAAACTACATTCCTACGCCAGGTTTTACGATTGCTAATGGCACAACAACAAATTACGGCCCTAATGAATTGATAGAAAATAAAAACTTCCTTGTTAATGGCCTTTGGACAATCAATGCCTCTAATAGTTTGATTTTTAGAAATTGTAATTTTAAAATGGCTTCTGGTGCATTGATTTCTTTAAATGGTAACAACACCAACACGATGACTTATGAGAGTTGCAATTTTTTTAGTTGCGATCAAGTCTGGCGGGGTATTAACGTTTCCCATCAATTTACCCAAGTTGACTTTGCACCTAATACCTTTAATTTTACAGATTGCCACATAGAAGATGCTGTATCAGCTTTATATTTTAGAAACCCGAGCCTTGTGGTAACATATAATATTACTGGAAATTTTTTCAATAACAACTATGTCGGATTGAGGGCATTTAAAGACGCTATAACGTTAACGCCCCAATGGATGTCTTTGTTTTTCTCTGAGAACAATCTTGGCACTACCCAAAATTTACGCCCGTTTTATGGGCCAAAGCCACCGCCTCTAGGGTGGCCATTAGCTTATGCTGGTGTTCAGATTGGAAAACTAACAACCTTCATCGGTCAACCCAATTCTACTAACTCATTTTATAGAATGACAAATGGGGTTTTTTGTGAAAACTCTGTTCTAACAATTCTAGGTAACAATTTTAATACTTTATGGACAAATGGAATCTTAGGAATCTCTAGTAATTTGACGGTGGGAGGGAATGAATTTATTGGGGAGGTGAGTATCCCTGGAGGTAGTAATCCTCCGGTTATGGAGAATGGAATATTTGGATTATCAAGTGATCTAGACATCCAATATAACACCTTTGATAAAAGGATACGGTATGGTATCAATGCTAGAGAAAACCAACATGGGGAATTCATTAAAATAGAACAAAATTCATTTTCAGAAGACGTAAATGCAAACTTTACCACTGAGCATTGTGGGATTTGTATAGAACGTTCAGCTGCGGCCCTTTCACCTGGAATGTTTTCACACAATGAAATATACCTAAATAATTTTAATATTAAATCTCCTTTTTATACTGCAATAGTTGTAGAGGGGGCCAACACAGCAAGTGATGAATTGCATGTAAGTCGAAACTTTCCAATACAATTAGATAAAAATAGTTCCTCTTTTTTCAATCCCGTAAAAGGCATTTATGTAAGAACCATGAATGGTGAGAATACAAATATTGCTGGGAATCATGTCGATATTGCTGGTGAATTCTCAAGTGGTAATTTCGGAATTCTGACCTTTACTTCAAATGCTGTAAATTTTTCTATTAGGGATAATATAGTCAATGGAGCTTTAGACCCACCACCAGGCGACCCAAACTTTCCCTATAACACTGAGGCTGCTATATTTTTGAGAAACGCAGATAATGCTAATGCTAAATTATGCAATAATGCCACAGACAATACATTGAGTGGATTTCACTTTTTTAGCGGTATGGCAGAAATGCGAGAGAATAAAATATTCAACCACAAACATGGGGTGAAAATTAGCCCCTACAATATTCTTCCAATGCTGGGCCTACAGGACGGCCGTGGCAATCAATGGCTCGGTAACTATTCCAAATTTGCTGCAATTAGAGAAGGTGGATTTTTCCCGGAAAACTGCCGATTTTGGGTTCCTGAATCTGACCTTTTGCCATTTTTGCCACCCTCTAACTTGATTTCTCCTAACCCAGATTTAGAACCAGATGCAAATAAAAAATGGTTTCGATATAGACCTACCCTTCCAACTGATTACTGCAGTGGGGAACCTATACCATTGGGAATAAATGAATTTGAAATGAAGGTTGCAGAAGGGTTATTCACCGATTTACCTGCTGTGAAAATTTGGGATGTTAAGCGAAATTTATTTAGAAAGCTATTAGAAGACCCGGAGCTTTTACTAGGAGATTCTATCTTATTAGCCTTCAAAAGTTTCTATCAGGGCAGTCTTTTGGACACCTTTTCGCAAGTTGATGTTGCGATACGGAACGCCACCCGCTTAACAACTTTGCACCAAGCAAGTCGCGATAGTACTATCCTAAGCATTAATGAAAAAGAAAATCAGATAGACACTTTATTGGCAGCAGTAACTTATGATCTCAGACTTGCCTCTTCTACTCAACTTCAAAGTTTGGCTAATCTTGAATTGCAAATTAGCACCTATTTTAGCAATCGAAGTGCCTTAGACCAAGCTAGAGACTTGTTAATTATTACTAATCTGGATGCTGCTAATGTACTTAATGAAGCCCTGTTTCCTACAAATGTACAAGAGCAAACACGAAAAGATTTAAATCGCTTGATAATCAAAAAGCTACGCCCAATAGCTGGGGATACAATAGATTATCAGAGCGCATTAACTATTGCTGCTCAACCTGATACGGTCGTTGGTGCTGCATTGCAAGAAGCGATTCTCCTCCTGAGTGGATGTGATCAAAATGAGTTCCTGTCCCAAGGTGTAGATAGTCGAGAAACGACATCTATTCCTAGCCAACCAAATCTGCCAGAGAAATTCTTGAAAGTTTCCCCCAATCCATCAAGTGGCTATTTCGAGGTACAGTTAATCAAACACATTGGTGGCGCACTAAATATCGTAAATACCTCAGGGCGTTTAATTAAAAAAATAGAACTGAGTCCTGAACAACATAATGTGTCTGTAAATCTGTCAGGGCAGCCCATTGGAGTTTACTTTCTGACACTTCAAAGTACTGAAGGCGACGAGCTTGAGACACAGCGTATTATTATCCATTAGGAGAGGTTAATTCTTTGTCTTGTAGGGGTTGTGTCAAAAGTCTTGGTTTTGAAACTGCCGCCAAATTTTAGTTCGTTTTTAGGGGGAAGCTCAAGGTTTAGGGCTCGAACGAAATTAAATTCAGTTCGATTTTTTTTTCCAAGACTTTTGACACAACCCCTGTACAAAAAAATAAAAATGAAAAAGAGGATAGTCTTACTATACCTGACATGTTTTTTCCATTTTTTTGCCTTGGGTCAAAAGCATGATTATATTTGGCTCCCAGGCATGGGCAAAATTGCAGAATATCCATTTGGCGGAGTTTATTACCCTTGGGGTGGGGTTACTATGGATTTTAGCGACAATTTTCCGCCTTCGGTTGTGAGGCGAAACCTAGCCTTTGATATGAATGTGCAGGCTTCAATTGCAGACAAAGAGGGTAATTTGGTGGCATATACAAATGGTTGCCACATAATTAATAAGGTGGATGAAATCATGGAGAACGGTGATACTATTAACCCTGGTATCTACCAAGGTACCACAGCTTGTCTTATTTCTTACCCAGCCTACCAGGGTACCATTTTCTTGCCGGCACCAGATAGTGACAGTCTTTATTATCTTTTTCACATGGGCATGGATTTTATAGACACTTTTCCATGGTTTGCCAGTCAGCGATTTTATTACTCCGTTCTGGATGCTTCGGCAAATAATGGACTAGGTAAAGTTATTGACAAAAACCACCTACTCTATGCTAATGGCGGGATTGCGCCATATGTTACGGCTGCCAAGCATGCTAATGGCAGGGATTGGTGGGTGGTAACAACTAAGCGATTTACCAATCAATATCATGTTTTTTTGCTTGATCCAACAGGGCCAAGGTTTATGCACACTCAGATTATTGGAGATTCTATGTCAAGAGGGAGTCAGTGCTGCGGGCAAACAGGATTCTCCCCAGACGGTTCTAAGCATTTCAATGCAAGCAACGATACGGGCTTAGAGTTGCTGGATTTTGACAGGTGTACGGGAGTTTTTTCAAACCCTGTATTCATTGATTCAAGTCATGTTGGGAAGTTTGGGCCAAACGGTGTTGCTATATCTCACGATAACCATTTTATCTACGTTTCTACTTCAAAATTTGTCTATCAGTTTGACCTTACTGTAGGAGATATACTTTCATCAAAGGTGTTGCTTGATTCTATTGATTATATCCCTAATCCAGAGATCGGTTCTTTTTTAGATGCTATGCTTGCACCAGATGGTAAAATATACATGGTGAGCCTAAACTTTGTACCAGATATGCCAGTTATCCACTTCCCTGAGCGGCAAGGTAAGGAATGTAAAGTAGAACAGCACGGCTTCAAGTTGCCTGCGTTATATGGTAATGACTTTATTTTCAACTTTCCACATTACCGCTTAGGTCCGGTGGATGGTTCTTCTTGTGATACACTCGGCTTAGATAATAATCCATTGGCAGAGTTTAGGTGGGATTTGGAGGATACCTTATCCCCTTTGCAAGTAACCTTTTCAGAAGTGTGTTCCTATGAGCCAACGATTTGGAATTGGAACTTTGGTGATGGGAATACAAGTGATGAACGTTTTCCAACCCATGCATATAATAACTCTGGGATTTATGATGTGTGCTTGATAGCTAGTAATACCATAGGAGCAGACACGTTATGCAAAACACTCTTTCTGGGCACTTCTGCTGTAGGCAACCCGAAGGTTTACACTGATATTCAAGTGTTCCCTAATCCTTTTGATGACAATTTAAGTATTTCACTAAGTCTAGGACTGCATCATCCGCAATTCCAACTCTACGATCAATATGGACGGTTGATACACAAGGAAACTTTAGGACTGGGAATAAATGAATTATCTACAAATAGCTATCCTGCCGGCCTTTATTTTTGGGAGATTACTTCTAGTGGGGTTCGTGTGCGAAATGGGAAAGTTGTAAAGACGAAATAGGTGTGTATCAAAAATCTCCCATCAGATCATCTTTTGGCTTTAGATTTAAAGCGTTTTGAAAGTAAGCCCCCGACGAACACCATCTTGCCCAGCCCCCACCGCCTGCTGACCTTTGCCAAAAATTGAATTACACATGGCAAGAATCAAGTCAGGGGGCGAACGCGCCTCCAAAGTTACGTCAATGCAGCGACATTTGGAAGCCTGGAAAAACAGCGGTCTGAGTCAGCGGGCATATCTGGACACTACGGGGGTTTCCAAAACACTTTTTTCTTACTGGCAGCACAAGT
>CAIRNW010000302.1 GCA_903879995.1 uncultured Bacteroidota bacterium | reverse complement strand
TTGAAAATTACACGGGTCCTGTTCATCATGTAAAAGAGGGGGAATTTTTGAAAATTGGAGACGAACAGCTTGAAATCATTCACACACCTGGTCATTCTCCGGGCAGTATTTCGTTTTACTATCAAAAAGGGGGGTGGGTGATCAGCGGCGATGTGTTATTTAGAGAAAGTGTAGGACGAACTGATTTACCCGGTTCGGATTTTACTACACTGGAACAAAGCATTCGTACTAAACTGTACACTTTACCCGATAACACACATGTATATAGTGGACATGGCATGCCTACCACCATTGGTTACGAAAAGGCCAATAATCCATTTGTACCTGCTGGTTAAATGCCAGCCCAATCTTGTTTCTCTGTTTTTCTAACTACTCCAATAAACAGAAGTAATAATACACTGGCTAATCCCATATTGAAAAGGGGATCAGTATACCAATTGACCAGTGAACGGTGCAAGAGATATAGACCAGCACTTCCAGTCAAGTAAAATAAAATTCGTTTTACCGGATAGGGTACCGGAAAATGTTTTTGTCCCAGCCCATAACTGACCAGCATCATAAATAGATAACAAGAAAAACTAGCCATGGCTGCGCCCCAATAGTGGTAGCGGGGTATTAGCAAAATGGTGAGCGCAATGGTAATGATTGCGCCACCTACTGTTATAAAAGCTCCAGTGAGGTTACGATTTGTTAGCTTATACCAAATACTCAGATTGTAATAAATCCCTAAAAGAATATTGGCCATGGCAAAGAAAGGAACCACATAGAGCCCTTCTTTCCAGCGTTCACGATCAATGGCTTCAAAAAACCAGGCGGCTAAATCAATATAAAGAGACACGCAGAGGAATAAAAAGCAGCATACAATTACAAAGTATTTTAAGACACGTGCGTAGGTTTCTGGCGCATTTTTATCCTTGCTCCGATTAAAGAAGAATGGTTCTGCGGCTAAGCGAAATGCCTGTATGGCAATGGTAATAACAATTGATAGACGAATGATATTTCCAAAAACGCCCAGCTCATGTTTTGCTTGTTCTGTAGGAAGATCTACCACAAACTGATAGAGTAAACGGCTGAGCATATCATTGACAATTCCACCCATCCCCACAATGACTAGTGGCCAGCTATATTGGAGTACTCTTTTTAGTAAAGCGGTATCAAGTGCAATTTTGATTTGCTTGAGCTCGGGTATTAGTAGAAGTAGTGTGCCCACACTTCCCAGAAAATTTCCAATTAAATACCATTCAACTCCACGATCCGTTATAAAACTCCATGCAGGATAATAATGAGGTATAATGCCCAGACAAGTTACTACCACTGCTACGTTGATTACTACAGTTGCCATTTTAGCAAATGCAAAACGGCGGGGTCTGTTCTCCTGTCTTAATTTGGCAAAAGCCAATGTTGAAAGCGTATCAAAAAATAGAATTCCAATCATCCATCGAATCAATGCAGGAGCATTCTCCAAACGAGCCCACTGCACCAAATTGTCCTGATTGATCCATAGCAGCAATGAAAAAAGCAGTGTGCTTATAAAAAGTGTAACCGAGAGTGTGCTATATAAAGTAGATCGATTTTCCTCTTGGGCAAACCGGAAGTAGGC
>CAIRNW010000301.1 GCA_903879995.1 uncultured Bacteroidota bacterium | reverse complement strand
TGCCTATGGTGCCATTGTTATTGAGATGCTTCATTTGCTCGGACAAATTGAACTTAAAAACTGTTCGGAAACAGAATTTTTATTGCATCATGCCAAAGTGCATGAGTTAGCCTATGAAGACAGAAAATTATTGAAAACTGATCAAGAGAACCTTATTAAACAAGAGTATGCAAAAAAGAGATGGCAAGCGGCAAATAAAAAAATAGAAACGCTACCGCAAGCTGAAAATCATTCTTTTCAAAATGGACACACCACTCACCTTGTTGCAACGGATGCGAGTGGCAATATGGTGAGTCTGACACAATCACTGGGGCCTACAATGGGTTCTAAGGTGGCCGCAGAAGAAGGGGGATTTATGCTTGCCACTACAATGGGGCCTTATCTTGGTAAAATGAGTCCCGGGGAACGCGCTTCTTCGCACATTTCGCCAGTATTGATTTTAAAAGATGGTCAACCCTACATGACAATAGGCGCTGCAGGGGGCGCACGCATAGTTCCAGCAATCGTGCAAACCATCAGTCGTGTGATTGACAGAAACTTAAAACTTGACCAAGCACTTACAGCTGCCCGAGTTTTCCAACTACCTGAAAAATTATTGATCGAAAATCACCCCGCAGTTTTTTGGGAAAACAATAACACCTATTCCGAACTTCAACAACGCGTAAGTAAAAAAGAAACGATACTAAAACCGGCTCAATTTGGCAGGGTACATGCAACCCTTCTTAGCAATTCCGGCAAATGGATCGGTGCAGCAGACCCTGATTGGTCAGGAGTAGTGATGGGCGCTAATCAGTAATTATTTCTCATCCACTTTCATACGGATCGTGTCGATTGTTAATACCATTCGCATATCTTTTTGTAATGAATCAATAGCATTAACAGCTTGCTTCACTTGATTGTGCGGTAACGCGCTCTGATCCATAATTTGCTTGATAGCCTCTAGGTTCTGCCAATGGAAGTTAATCTGTGGTTCAGTAAATCTAAAAATATAAACCTTCTCAGTCGAGAAAGCTACAAGACCAAGTAATAAAACAATCCCTAGTATTTTTTTCATTGTAATGGATTTTTTTTGATAAGATCGGATATTTCTTTCCTTTGTATATAATATTGACTCCCGGAGCTACGTAGCGCTCCAGAAACCATTCTTTATCAGCAATTGATTGATACGAGTTGCAAAATAGCTTCCTAGAAAAAGGATCTAAATGACGAGTGTCAAGAGGTGAATGACTGTAAAAAGGGAGGTGGTATTAATGTTGGGAAGTAAGCGACCTTTCGTAAAACTGATATATATACAAGATTAAAAGTCCAAATAAGACAGAACTGACCACTAAAATATTATTGACAGGACCTGAAATTGAAAAAGAGAGCTTAATCAGAATCGTAGAGAGAACAAAACCTGAATTTCTGATAATTACATGAAATTGATCGGAGTAGTAAAAAGATGCTAATAAAAGCAACACATCTACGATTATAAGAATCGTAAAAAAATCATCGAAAAAGATCGTATTGACATTAGCCAGCACCACCAAACCAGAAAACTGATTTTCAAGAAGCAGATTTAGCCAGTTAAAAAAGGAGTAACCAGCAAGTCCAATCAATACAGGAACTAATAGTAATGCTATACCCTTTTTTAGAGAAATAAACCGACCAGCAGCTTCATTTACCGGAAAAATATCCGCCACTTCATTTGCTTGCTTCTTGATTACTTTATGGTAGAAAAGATAGATTAGAAAAAACAAGATCAAGGCAGAAAGGACATCAAATGTGAATTGCAAGTCTTTAGTATTTTGAAACCAATCAGGAACTAACTGTAATTCCCCTAAATCTTTGAAAATTCTTCTGATAACAATCAAAGTGATAATCTCGTATTGCTTTCCAATATAGAAGGTGGTGGACTTTGGTAGATAAAACAGTAACAGGTAAACCTCATAAACCAGGATAAATGAAAAAGGAGTATAAATGGCAGAAATCGGGCTGGCAAATAACCCAAGATCAGATTGTATAAACTCGCCACGCACTAATGCAATTAAAAGCAAATGACATAAGTAACTTAAGATTGCTAATGTCAGCACTACCCTCTCACTCCTTTTTTTAAATTGGATGGAAAGAAAAAGCTGATATCCCCGCTCGACCCAAGAAGAGAGCCCTTTTTTAGATTGAGTAGGAGTCATATCATTTGAGTTGGTGCTTAAGTAAGTTACAACTAATCCAAACTTTATTGGCAATTAGCGAGGAATAACGGAAAAAAATATATTCAATAATATAGGATCATAATAAAATGGTCTTGATATAATCGACGTAAATTTTATAAGATTTACCGATCTTTAATCGGTGATAGTTAATACGTTACAGGTCAGAAAAGTTGAAAAAAAAGATGAGCCGATTTTAGCAGGCATTATCAGGGCCGTTTTTGAGGAACATGATGCTCCCAGAAAAGGGACTGTGTATGCTGATCCAACTACCGATCACCTTTTTGACCTCTTTGATTGCAATGGTGCAGTATTATGGGTTGCAGTATTGAAAAATGAGATTGTTGGTTGTTGTGGCATTTATCCCACAGACGGTTTACCTAATCAAACTGCTGAACTTGTAAAATTCTATTTATCACCACATGCCAGAGGGCTTGGCGTTGGAAAAAAATTAATGGAGTTAAGCATTCAATCAGCAAAACAACTTGGCTACCAAGAACTCTACTTAGAAAGTATGCCAGCGTTCTCAAAAGCGGTAAAACTTTATACGCAATTAGGATTTAAAAAGCTTGAAAAAGCGATGGGGAACTCCGGTCACACGTCCTGTTCTATTTGGATGTTGCTTAAACTTACTGACAATTAAAAGGCCCCAGATCAATATCCAGGGCCGTCCTTATTATTTTCTAAAATAACAGTGTACCGGAGAGCAGACTTGAACTGCCGACCTTCGGGTTATGAATCCGATGCTCTAACCAGCTGAGCTACCCCGGCGTTCCCCTTTTGGGGGGCGTAAAGATAATGCATTTTAGCAACTCAGGATAACAGTGCAAGGAGCTTTTCCAAGTGTTCAGGATTAAGGTGATACTCAAAAAAGCGCTTATCCGTTTCACTTCGAATGTTTTGAATTAATGAGACCTTCTCCTGACTTAGAAAACTATATTTCTCATTAATCCGATTAATAATATCACTACGCACTTTTTTCTGCATGCCTTGATTTTTATCCTTTAAACCCAACACATAGTTAATCTCTGGAATAGTCACAGTTTGATTTTGCCGATGTTTTGCAATTAGTAATTCTAAAAGTGAAAGTTCAGTTGCCGAAAAAGGATGTTTTGACTCCTCTGTCTCTTTCGGCTGACTATTGGAAAGTAATTTTCTTTTCCGATTGTACTGCGTAAATGTGATCATAAGGAGCATAACCATAAGTGGTACTAACCACAAGTAGTCTCTTACAGCAGTAGGTTTTCGCCAAATTTGGTTTGCGTGACTTACAAACCTTGAATTATCAACCAAGACAGAATCATAACGACCATTAGCAGGATTTAACCAAAAAATCTGGTCTCGGTCCCAATACCATATCATATAGGATTGGATACGCATCAATGTTTGCGTGAGTGAGGGATCAACTAACACTTTAATGGAATTAGTTTCAAAATCTATCCAATAAATTCTACTTGTATAGGCTACAAACAGACCGCTGGATGTGGAGAATACACGATAGGGAGCACGTAATAACTTAAAGGCTTCTTGATTGAGTTTACCGAGGTATTCCCATTGAAAAGTCCTGAGATTTAGTCGATGGCTGGTTAATATGTTAGCACGATCTTCGTCCATTCCTGATACTCCATCATTAATGATTCGCTGATAAGGAACATATAAATTTTGTTCACTGGAATCAACCCAAACACAATAGCCAGAACTAACGGCGGCAGGCATTAGCACTTCTTGATTAAGCACCACAACATCCCACTCACGATCTCTAAAGTTGTATCGACGAACAATCCCATTTGATTTCCAGAAACCATAGCCCCCGTATTCATAAATGGTCTCCCCTATCGGAAATACAAAAGAACCTATATTATAATTGATGTTAACGGTTGCATCTAGTCGAACAAATCGTAAAGAATCTTTCTGAGTTGTGTCGGGACTATACTTGAAAATTCGACCAGAATTTAAAAAATGAAAATAAAGCTCATCCTTTACTTTGATAAACTCCCCATTATTCATTTTGAAAACTGAAGCATCTAATGAGGATATTAGGCTTAAATTACCAACCTCAAAGGAAAAGGAACGTGAAGACTTAGACATCAAATCCTTAAAAAAAGGACTCGTTTTGATGCTAAATACAGAATCTGGACCGATTTGCCGCTGCCCGATTACCTGCAAAGTAGTATGTAGAAATACTAATAGCAGTAAATTTCTTATAATATTGATTTTCAGCAAACTAATTGGTTAGTAACCTGTTTTATATTGCTTTGGTCACAACCTAAATATAGGAAATAACCTGTAACTTAACCAGTTCCCTAACTCAATTTGAAAATTCAAATAGGCCTTGTAAATAATTTAGCACTAACATTTGATGGGACCCTTCATTAACTGTTATCCTTATCCCAATGAAATTCAACCCCTTTGAGTAGATCAAAGGGGTTTCTTTTTTAAAAACTAACCTAACCCGAAGCAGGCGTGCATTTCAGGGATTTCAACATAGGTAAACCCTTTTTTAAG
>CAIRNW010000300.1 GCA_903879995.1 uncultured Bacteroidota bacterium | reverse complement strand
TGTATAGACGAATCCCGGAACTATCAAATTGCTTGATACGATTTTCAAACTGAAACTGAAAGGGTAGTAAAATATCCTGTTGATTATTTTGAATACTGGTTTGATACTTTAATCTTTTGTCTGTATCTGTTTTTTTGGCAGCAGTTTCGGGCGTAGTCATTGTCAATGAGGTGGCAGCGCCTGGATCAGCAACGTAGGCATAGAGAGTGAGGCTATCCTTTTGCAGGGAGCTGAAAACTGGTTTTGCAGCAAACGCAAAAAGTTGTTTTTTATCATTATAGCGGCGCATACCCGACTCGTCTTTCAGTGCATAGAGATAAAAAGTTTGAGCGGGTAAATTCTTGAAGCTAAACCGACCTTCCTTATCAAGCCTGGCTATATAAGTTGGTTTTTTCTTGAATACTGCAGAATCTTCGGGATCTGTATGCAACATCGCAATTAAGGTGCTATCTGTTTTGCCGTTTTCAGCTAAAATGACCTTTCCATAAATCTCCAATGAATCAATATAATTTCCTGTGGAAAATACATAGCGAATACCCTTGGCTATATTACCCTCTGTAAAATCTTTGATTGCATTACCAAAGTCAATGGTATACGTTGTATTGGGCAATAATGAATCTTTAAGACGAACGCTTAAATCACGTAAACGTGCGTCCACCGTTGGGCTAGTGGTGGGAAGTGGGGATACCAGTAATTGTGTTTGCGGATCTTGAACATCTATGTATTCGTCAAAATAGAAATCGATTTTTTTACTGACAAACTTAGTGCTGGAGTCTCCAGGTGTTACTTTCAGTAATACGGGCGGAATGGTATCACGAGGCCCCCCTTGTGGTGGAACAATATTGGCACAACCTGGGCTAATCAGCAAACACACAATGGATGTGATTCCAAACAATCCTCCTAAAAACCAATATTGTTTCATGGATTGCAAACTTACAGGGTTTAGCGTGAAAGCTCCGTTAATCCTGTGCAGGATCTTCCTGGTCTTCCAGCTCATGCAATTCAATGGCCAGTTGGTGTGACTTTACAAAATTGCACCAATGGCA
The DNA here is from genome assembly GCA_903879995.1 of uncultured Bacteroidota bacterium. Lineage (GTDB taxonomy): Bacteria > Bacteroidota > Bacteroidia > Chitinophagales > Chitinophagaceae > JJ008. The sequence continues at coordinate 1,518 of CAIRNW010000300.1, read as the reverse complement.
GTCGGATTTTCCGCAACCCGTATAGAAATCTCTGGCCTGAATTTTATCCCATACCATTTTGATCTGTTCCTTTACAATTTCCACATCGGCTGCTGTGATCACTATTTTTTTCCGTTGGTATTCTTTTTGCTTGGTGGGTTCTATAAAATCAAACTCAGTACTTACGGCCTGCCAACCTCTTTGTTCGTAATGGTCCACAAGTATCTTGTAGAACACAGCTTGTCTCCAATAATCACCTCCTATTGGATTTTTGGCGGTGGGACCGCTTAGTTTATCAGCTGCTTTTTCAGGATCTCCTGTTTTATAGTCTACTACATTAACCATCTTCCCGTCAAACTCTAGTTTATCTAGCTTCCCTTTTAGCGGAATACCATTCACTACAACGTTGCGGATATTCCGCTCGATGGCAACGATTTTATTGAAGCTAGACAGGGAATGATCGTAATAGTCGGAAAGAATTAGTTGTCCGTATTCCATACGACGTTTGAACTGCTCTTTGGTAAAACTTTCCCGGTAACGACGCATGTGTTGTTCAAAATCCTGAATAAATATTGACTTGTCCGGGAAAGTATCAGTGCCGCTATCTAACATACGTCTGAATAATCTTTCTAAAGCTGTATGCACCGCAGAACCAAACTCGGTGGCTTCATTTTTTGGTGAGGGTATTCGTATCAGCGTTCTGTAATAAAATTCGAGGGGACAGTGTAGATAATTATTGAGAGCCGTAACGTTCATAGTGAAGCGGGCCAATAAGGGCGTCAATACGTCTTCTTCAATTTGTTCTATCTCTGGTTTGGCGGGTGCTGTCAGTGCTAAATGGGCAAAGGAGCTGATTACTTCTTGATCAAGTACTATTCTTTCTACAGGTATTTTAAATCCGTCTATCAGTTCTATCACAAAACGTGAAGGTTCCAACTCCTTACCCTTGTTATTGAACTTACTGTAGGAGATAAATAAATGTTCTTCAGCGCGTGTGATCGCTACATAAAATAATCGACGGAGCTCTTCTTCGTTGGATCCGGTGGTACTTAATCCAAAAAGATTATCAGGATAGCTATAGCCATCGGAAGGTTTTCTTTTTTTCTCCCATTTGTCTGCAAGTGCACCCGCAATAAAAACATATTGAAACTCCAGCCCTTTGGAACCGTGTGCGGTCAGGAGATTAACGCCTTTCTCATTCCCACTAACCTGCACATAGGGAAGCGAGATCTTTTCTTTTTGCATCAGGTCAATCAAGTTGAGCAACCCTTCCACACTCAAATCGGGTTTGCGATGTGTTTCCTCTTTTATAAAATCAAAAAAGGCAGTCAGTATGCGTAACCATTCATGTTTATCGGCATGTTGCATTACCTGTGCCAGCAAACCTGTTTGATGAATAATTTTTTCAAGAAGTTGTTGTAGGGTTGTATTGGGAACGGCCGCAATTAGATCCTCAATAATGTTGCAGGCTTTGGCTATTGGTTGTGTAGTGGTAAATAAATCGGCACCAGCCCCGTTTGTTTTTTCATGTAATAATGC
>CAIRNW010000299.1 GCA_903879995.1 uncultured Bacteroidota bacterium | reverse complement strand
ATTGGTTTAAAAAGAGGTTTCCAACAACTTGATGAAATTTATTCTCTTGCTTTTTATCAAGAAAGTAAAAAATTAGGGTCCGAAATTTGTGTTATGCAGCCTCATACTGTTCTTAAAAATCCAAAATATTTAGAAGAATTACGAACAAATCAATCTTCCGCAACTGTTTCTGTTGATCCATTTTTCACTTTTGACTATGCGGAAAAAAATGCGGGTGATTTTTGGGTTAAACAAGCACATAGTCGTGAATTTTATAAAAATAATTGGTTGCCTGTGGGCAGTATTATTTTATTCAATAATTTGTCAGAAAAAATTTCAACAAGAGCGATTATCGTTGCCGAACAGATTATCCTTAATCAAATACAACAGAAAATCCCTGTTTGGAGTGAATCAATCAAATTAGCTTGGGCAATAAGTATAGCTGATTATCTAGGTTTGATTAAAATCGAAGCATCGTACAATCTTGTTTCAAATATGATAGATGGCGCTAATGCTCCATTTATTGACTATAAGGATGGCGTTCTTCCAGTTTTCAATAAATCCATGTTTTCATTTGCGCCACCATTTGGTATGTCTTTTGGTGACCCTATCGAAGTTCTGGCGACATGCAAAATGTCGCCAAACGCCGATTATTTGAGCCAAATTTCAGAAACACTTTTGAAATTAAGAACTAAATCAGAGCAGACTCCATAATTTTAGGCACATCTCGATTCCTGTCAATAATCGTGTATCCTCCGCTGATAACATCCATCGTATCCTTAACAAAATTTACGACATCAACTGGATCAAAATCTTTGCAGGAATAAACATCCATTTTTATGTATGGAACTTCTTCTTGATGCCACACATGAATGCTGCTGTGGCTTGTCTCAATTACTACTGTTCCGGTAACACCTTCATTCCCATTAGTATCACAGTATTTTGCGACAGGAGGAATGAGTATCTTCATATCAATAATTTCAACTAATTTTTCCAACCATTTTTTACAACCTTCTTCATCGGTAAGTGGATGCCTCACAGATGCATTTAATATCATGTGTTTATGATTTTTTTCCATTTATATTCCTGTTGAAAAATTACTTGGTAAAGTGTATATATGACACTCATTCCTAGGTGATGGTCATGCTTAACATACGACATGAAAATGGTATCGTATACGCCCAAGATGGTCATGTTAAAATAACAATGAGTAATTTAAAACAAATTTCTGAAATAATAGAAAAAATAAAAAACTGTCCTTATCATATGGATGAAGAAGGTTTCAAAAAAAGAATGCATATTCTTGATTTGTTAAACATTGCTCGACTTCAATTTATCCATCATGAGGAACAGACTAAATGTACCGCAAGTTAGTTGTCGATCCTGTTATCCGTGCAAGACATGCTGATTTAATTAAAACTCCTGTAGTCGTTCTAGTCCAACAATTTAATGAACAAGGTGTCAAAGATTTTCGTGAAGACATGGAAAGAGCACACAGCACAGGTCAACCAATCATTCCTATTTTGATTGATTCATATGGCGGCAGCGTCTATGGATGTCTTGACATGATTAGTATGCTTCAAAAAGCCTCTTTGCCGGTTTACACAGTAGTCAATGGCAAAGCTATGTCGGCAGGAGCTATACTTTTCGGCAT
>CAIRNW010000298.1 GCA_903879995.1 uncultured Bacteroidota bacterium | reverse complement strand
ATGGTATCCTCAAAATTGATCTTGGAACGCGCCAAAGTCTTGATAATGAAGAGCTAAAGGAGATGGAAACACGGGTGGCTGAAACCATTCGGGATTTTATCCGCCAAATCAAAATGGGCAACCCCCTGGTGTTTTCCCGTTTGCTCAAAGAGGTAATCACCGTAGAGGGCGTGGCAAATCTGACGGATTTCAGACTGTTCACCGAGGCCGAGCGCTTCAATGGGCAAGCAAGGGAATTCCAGCTGAGTGCCAATAAAATTGAAATTGAAGAATCAGAACGCTTTGAACCTCGCGATATCTGTGTTGCTGCCGGTGATAAGCTGCTGCCCGTGGACGTAGAGGTTCACATCCCCGCGATTAATAAAGATAATTACAAAGCTGTTGTCGAAGCTTTAAAAAGCTACTTTGACGGCTTGGCGCAGGGGGATGACGTGACGAATGAAGGATTAATAAGAAAGATAGAAAATGACCCTATAAAACCGATATCTAAAACACTTCAACTCAACCCGAATCCCTGGTGCCCCAGAAGCAATATGTTGATTCTGGAAGAAGATTCAAATACAGGCAAAGATTACGCCTCAAGTATTAAGGTGAGCTTCGTTGAAAAGGCGGTCTTTGGAAGATTATTTGCCTACTCCCATTTTTTAGAAATAACCGGCGCGCTGTATGTGGATATTTCCGCCGGGCTAGAGCCAGAAGAAATAGACGACATACTGGTCGAAGCCAAAAACAAGATTGATACGTATCTGGAAAAAATCTGGGACACCAAACGCTTCGTCACCATCAAAGATATCTGTGATCAAGCAAAGCAGGCCAGTGAAAAAATAACAAAGGTCAAAAGTGATTCGAAGGACTTTCAGACGGAACGCACTAAAATTGGCGAGAATAGCGCTACAATATCTACTGATTTTGACGGAAATCCAGTCATAACCGACACGCAAGTTAGTAAAGACCCATTCATTCGGATAGGGGAATTTCAGAAGGTTCGGCTAAAAAAAGATTCTTTTTACATCACCAATCAACTTGTATCAGAGGTTGAAGTGATAGTTACTAACATTAAGGTCAATAAAACGGACGGCAATACTAACGATGCGGATATCAAAAATAATTTGATTACTACCATAACGGACTTCATAAATGATCTGACTACTGGTGAGAATCTTAATATGGCTGAGTTACTTGACAGGTTGAATTCATCTTCGAAATATAGAGTAACGGAATTCAATGTTAAGGCCAAATCAAAGGATAATCGCCTACAGAAAAGTTCAATCGGAGACAATAAAGTCATTCATGTTCGCTCGGTAGAAAAAGTACGTTTAGTATCTATAGAAAATGAAGAAATTACCATAAATCCATAACCCTACGCCCACTCCCTGCCCATGTCCAGGACCAAAAACATCATCGGCCGCCTGCCGCATTTCTACCAGTCGGATGAAGAGGGGAACCACCTCTACCGGCTGGCCTCGGTATTTGCCGCCCTGCTCGACGAGGCCGAGGAAGATCTCCTGAAGGT
>CAIRNW010000297.1 GCA_903879995.1 uncultured Bacteroidota bacterium | reverse complement strand
CCGTATTTTTTGGTCCGCACCACCAACGCTTTTTAGAGGCAATTGAACTAGTGCAAAATGGGGGTGCAATAGCACTTACTGAGGAAATTGACCCTGGGTATTCATTGGGTGTTCACCTTGCATCACTGGTTCAAGAACCGCTTAAATTAACTAGTATGGGCGCCAGTTCAAAGCAATACGTGTTTGAAAAACAAGGAGCCACGGAAACAATTCTTGATTTTATTAGAAAAAAATGGACTTTAAATTAAAGTCATCCTACCTTTCAACATAAATCAATATTGACGATGTTTATAGAACCAAATAACAGCGGTGAAAGAAGAGGCAGCATAGAGGTAATCTGCGGTTCGATGTTCAGTGGTAAAACAGAGGAGTTGATCAGACGCTTGAAACGTGTTCGGATTGCTAACCAGCGCATAGCTGTATTCAAGCCCCTTATTGACAATCGATATTCGCAGGAAAAGATAGTTTCGCACGACACAAACTTTTTTGACTCAGTTCCCATTCGTGCTGCAAAAGAAATACTCGATAAGGTTGAAGATGCCGAGGTTGTAGGGATTGATGAGGCCCAATTTTTTGATACTGAAATTGCTGACTGCTGCGACTTGTTGGCATTTCGCGGAATTCGCGTAATTGTGGCAGGATTAGATATGGACTACCTAGGCAAGCCCTTTGGACCGATGCCTCAAATTTTAGCAAAAGCGGATTATGTAACTAAACTGCACGCGATCTGTCAACAGTGTGGGGGAATTGCCAATTATTCTTACCGAAAAGTAGCGAATGAGGAGCAAGTTATGCTAGGCGCAACGGACTCCTATGAACCTCGCTGTCGCAAGTGTTATCAACACTCCTAACAATGGGTAAACTCTACTCACTCATAAAAAAAGATTTTCTGCTGGAGCTACGTCAGCAGTATAGTTTTTATGGGTTACTGCTTTATGGTGCCTCTACCCTTTTTCTACTTTTTATGGCGCTTGAATCACCTGAAGCAACTGTTTGGAATGGGCTATTTTGGATTACGCAATTGTTTATTTGCATCAATGCAGTCGCAAAAGCATTTCTGCAAGAGAGCAAAGGCAGAATGCTCTACTACTACACGCTCAATCACCCTACCAGCTTTATATTAGCCAAACTTCTTTACAACGGGATACTAATGATGGCGATGAGTGCAATCAGTTTGCTCTTTTTCCTATTGTTGATGGGAAATCCGGTTGATAAAATGGGGACCTTTATTGGTTTAGTTTTCTTAGGTGGCTTTAGCTTAAGCTTGGTGTTTGGCTTTTTAGCTGCCATTGCCGCTCGTGCTCAGCAGAATGCTGCTATCATGGCAATACTAGGCTTCCCCGTAATAATACCACAAGTGGTTTTACTGATGCGATTATCCTCTACAGCCTTTTCACCCTTGTTGACCATACCAATACCCACAGTTTTGTTGCTGCTGGCACTTGATGCACTTGTTATGCTACTAGCGGTGATTTTGTTTCCTTTTTTGTGGAAAGACTAGGCAAGTAAGGGGCCTCCTTTTGATCCTATCTCCCTAATTTTGCAAAGGAAATTCATGAAGAAGCACTGGTGGAAGATATTGTCGGTCTGCTTGCTTGCCTACACTTTTATTGCAGGCTTGTTGGGACCAGTGCCCCGTCTACCCTTGTTGCAGGAAACTATTCGAAATTTATATTTTCATGTGTGCATGTGGTTTGCCATGATGATACTCTTTACGATTTCCGTGGTTCACTCCATACGATACCTCAGAACTTTACAACAAAAATTTGATCATAGCTCACGTTTGTACGCTGGAACGGGCATTCTTTTTGGAATACTTGGATATGGGACGGGAGCAATATGGGCCTCTTTTACCTGGGCAGATCCCAATATCCCCTTACTGGACTCTTTCAGCACCATTGCCAGAGATCCTAAACTAATTGGTGCAGCCGTAGCACTACTTGTATATGCCGCCTATATGGTATTGAGAGACTCAATTAATGACATCGACAAAAGAGCAAGAATTAGTGCGGTATATAACATTTTTGCCTTTGTATTGCTTTTCCCTGCTATTTGGATTTTACCCCGGATTCTACCCAGCTTACATCCCGGCAATGAGGGTAACCCTGCGCTGGATGTGAAAAATGATATCAGTTCAGGCATGCGGGTAGTATTTTACCCTGCTGTGCTTGGATGGACACTATTAGGTGTTTGGATTACACACCTCAAAATCCGTTTGCAAAAACTGGAGGATAAAAAATTTGAATCATGAAGAAATTATTGCTGCTAACAATTGCCATAGTTCTCTTTTTTACGCAACCGCTGCTTAGTCAAACACCAAAAACTGAAATGGCCGAGCTCATGCGAAGTGATGGCCGTATCTATGTTGTAATTGCGGTAATCTTAGCTATTCTAGCTGGATTAATCCTTTACTTAATTAGACTAGATAGAAAGATTGCTAAAATGGAAAACGAAAAATAAGCCCACTATAACGATTGCTCAACCAAAAAAACAATTTATGTCGGACAAACATTACAGTTTTTTCGGAGCCGTAGAAAGAAGTTTCGATAAGGCTGCCCGGTTCACAAAATGGGATTCCGGATTACTCAACCAAATCAGACAATGTAATTCGGTGCTTCAACTTCGGTTCCCGATCAAAAGAGATAATGGTGAAATAGAAGTAATTGAAGCGTACCGAGTTCAACATTCTCATCATAAAACACCCTGTAAGGGAGGAATACGATTTGCTGCAGAGGTGAATCAAGATGAAGTGATGGCCTTGGCTGCCTTGATGACTTACAAGTGCACCATTGTAAACGTGCCATTTGGGGGTGGTAAAGGGGGGATCAAAATTGATCCTAAAAAATATTCTGCAGGAGAGCTGGAGCGAATTACACGTCGCTATACTTCAGAATTAATCAAGAAAAATTTTATAGGACCCGGTACTGATGTGCCTGCCCCTGACTATGGTACTGGAGAAAGAGAAATGTCTTGGATTCTTGACACATATGTTTCAATGCGTCCTGGCGAAGTGGATGCTGCAGGTTGTGTAACAGGAAAACCAATCACTCAGGGTGGGGTTAGAGGAAGAAGAGAAGCTACTGGTCTTGGTGTATTTTATGGTACCAGAGAAGTGTGCAATATCCCTGATATCATGAACAAATTAGGTTTACCAGTGGGTATCGAAAATAAAAGGGTTGTGGTGCAGGGTTTAGGTAATGTGGGATACTGGGCTGCCCATTTTTTTCAAAAAGCAGGTGCAAAAGTTATTGCACTGGCAGAATATGAAGGTGCAATTCTTGATGAAAAGGGGTTAGATGTTGAAGCTGTATTTCAACACCGTAAAAAAACTGGTTCGATTTTGGATTATCCAGGAGCCACAAACATAAAAAAGTCAACGGAGGCACTTGAATTGGATTGTGATATTTTAATTCCAGCAGCCCTTGAAAATGTTATTAACGGTGAAAATGCCCCTCGTATTAAAGCAAAGATTATTGGAGAGGGCGCCAATGGACCGTTGACTCCTGAGGCAGATGATCACTTTGCAAAGAAAGGAACCATTGTAATTCCTGACATGTACTTGAATGCCGGTGGTGTTACTGTATCTTATTTCGAATGGCTTAAAAATCTAAGCCATGTACGGTATGGTAGAATGGAAAAGCGCTTTACTGAAAATGTCAACAGCAGCATCTTGAGTCAGATTGAAGAGTTGACTGGTAAAAAGTCAAACGACCAAGCCAGAAAATTGATCATGCATGGGCCTGACGAAGTGGACCTTGTTTACAGTGGACTGGAGGAAACGATGATCAATGCCACGCATGAGATCATGAATGCATGGAGAGAAAATCCGGCAATTCCTGACATGAGAACGGCTGCTTATGTAGTTGCTATCAATAAGGTGGCTACCATTTATGCTGAATTAGGAATATTCCCATAACCAATTATTTTTTCAAGAATCAAAGCTGTCCAATCGGACAGCTTTTTTTATTTGAAAGAGTGGTACTTCTCTTTCAGTCAACAGCCAGTACCGGCTGAAATTTGCCCCACCCCCATCTCGCATCTCTTTGCGGATAATAAGTACTGTAACGCTCCAACAATGTCAAGATCTGATCTCGGGTATAATTGGGGAATCGACTCCAAACCAACGCTGTCATGGCAGCCATGGAAGCTGTTGCTACAGAAGAACCGCCTATCGTAGAAGGTTCGTTTCCTCTATCCGCAACAGTGAGTGGAAAACTAGCATCTCCTTCCCTTTCCATCTCCACTACAAAATCAACTTCAGGACCTGTGTGACAATGCGAACAAGCTTCAAAGTTCGAGAATTGTTTTACCCCTGTCACTGCTTGTACTTCAGGCAGTGTTGCAGGAAAAATAACTCCTGCCCAATTTGCTGTGAATGAAAATGAAGTTCCTGCCGCACAGAATATGAGTTTTCCTTTTGCATGTGCATACGCGATTGCGTCTTTGATTTGAGAACTAACTGTGATACGTCCCATACTCATACTAATAACTTTTACATCTGCTCTACGGGCAGCTGTTGTAAATGCATCAGTAACGCCCTTTACTTCCCGGGCTTCATCAATAAATACATCGGCTGCAGCTCTGCATGTGATCAGATTGGTGTTGTAAGCAATCCCTACCATATTTCCCATGGTACCACGTGGGGCGGCCAACACGCCCGCCATTGCAGTACCATGCCCACATCTATCCTCAGGAGTTTCAGGTGGTCCCACATTAATTATTCCTAAAAATCGTTGACGAGGCAATGTCACCAACCGCTCCAATGTTCGAGCACCTGAAAAGCCCTGATTAAAATTAACACCAAGATTGTCCTGTCCATATCCTATACCTGTATCAATCAAAAAGACCTTAATTCCTTTACCGGAAACATATCGCCAGGCATCTAAAATACCGTGCGCCGGATAATTCCAAGAGGCCTTTGCATTGGGTGTTACCACTCCATAGTGAATGCCCGCAATCAACCCCCGTGTGGGGAGGTTAGGAGTACATCCACTAGACCTTTGCTCAGGTGCTGTAAATAAATATTGGTCGTATCCAATCGGCTCAACATATCGAACTAACGGTGAGCGCAACAAATACAATAATGTTTGAGGATTCTTAATCACTACATTGAAAACAGGAAGTACATTTTCTTCCCAGGGCATGAGATCCTCTAGCTGAATAGAAGGATTTAGCATCTGCTCAATGTGTCTAATTTCAGTAAGAATAATTTGTTTAGCCCGAAGCCATTCTCCTTCCCCAACATCAATCAGGTGTAATTGATTTTCTCTAAATAAACGGCCAGAAGCCTGGTATCCCACCGCTACGATTCCACTACTTTTTTCAATGGCTGTCCAAAGTAGCGTTGGGGATAGTGTTGACCACTCAAAACTTCCTTTTTTTGTTATGGATTGTTGAATTGCTAAAAAAACTGAGTCAATACCAGGCTTCTGCTG
>CAIRNW010000296.1 GCA_903879995.1 uncultured Bacteroidota bacterium | reverse complement strand
TGGAATAATTGTACTACTGTCTCAATCGGAACGTTTTCTCTGCCCATCGTGATATTTTCCCACAAGCTGCCTTGAAAAATATCATGCTGGTGCAATAGAATACCAATTTGACTTCGAAGCGAATTGAGATCAAAATTGCGGATGGGGACATTATCTATTTGTAAGGACCCTGTAAAGTCTGTGTAGGCTCCATCCAGTAATCGGAGTAGAGTAGACTTTCCAGTTCCCGCCTTTCCTTGTATACAAATCAATTGGCCAGGTTGAAATTCAAAATCTAAATCATGCAACACAGGTTGTTTGTCTGTATAACTATAACTGATATTTTCCCCTTTGACCAACACACCTGTGTTAGTAGTTGAAAGTGGGAGGTTGCCACTTTCTTCCAGTGGCTTATCCGTTAATTTAGCCAGCTTGTCTACCGCTGTTAGTGTGTCGTATACGCTATCCAGGTTTATGATAAGCTTCTCGACTGAATTTAAAATGGTGAGAATTACAATTTCCGCAGCTACAAATTGACCAATATTGAGTTGTTGATTCACCAGCAGAATTGAACCAAAAATTAACATGGCTGCAGTAATGGCTGTTTTGAATGCAACCAAACTTCTGTATTGCAGGAGAAGAATCTTGAAATGTTCGTTACGTGCTTTAAGGTAGCTGATAGTGGCTTGATCTGTTTTTTTCAAATGCAAGGCATGTCCTGCAGCCAGTTTAATAAACTTGATGATTCTTGCCATCTCTTCTAACCATGCGGCTACTCTATATTTACTGCGGCTTTCCTCCAAACTACTCTCGAGTCCTTTTCCTCCGGTAAAATAAATGATGAGCCAAAGAATAAAAACCAGTAAAAAGGAGAAAATAATGAATGCAGGGTGGTAGAAAGAAAGCAATAGTAATCCAAAGCAAATTTGAATGGTGGCGCTGGGAATCTCCAATAAGATCTTCGCTAAGCTTTTTTGCAGCGTGGCCGTATCGAAAAATCGGTTGATCAGTTCAGGCAAATAAATTCCATCCGCTTTTTTTAAATCCAGCCGGGGAATAATATCCGCATAGGAAAAAGCATAACGAACAAAAATGCGTTGTTGGATCTTTTCAATGATCTTCATTTGATTGATCTGCATCAGCCCGCTAACCAATACGGCCACAACTACCAATAAGATCAACACATAAATTGAAGCGCGAAAAGATGCACCTAATACAAAGCCAACAATAGCTTGAATACCGAGGGGTACACTGAGTAAGATCAAGCCATTGAGGATGGCGTAAAAATAAATCGACCAGATTTCTGCTTTCTCCAATCGGACAAGATCTAAGATCCTGGCCAGTGGGCTTTTCAATTTTTTCATGGAATATTTTGTTGAGCATTCAAAGGGGTGTAACCGACTTAAATGGGGTTACGCACTAATTGACTATCAACAAAAATTCGGAGGAGGCGTTGTTTTTTCTAGTAAAGGAGCAGTAGGTATTTTAGACTGCATCAGACAATACAAATCGATTGGTAAAATCGGTTGAATTGCAAATACAGTGCAATAAAACTGTTGCGTAGTGTCCTTTTTATCTTCCTTGATTTCGTTCAGCTGGTTGGAGGAACTCTTTTCTTCGTCCACTACAAAAAAGGTTACTTGATCTTTAGACAGTAAGGATTGCGC
>CAIRNW010000295.1 GCA_903879995.1 uncultured Bacteroidota bacterium | reverse complement strand
TCTTGTGTAATTTCCAAAAATGGTTTATTAGCTAGTTTCAGCAAGTCCGCATTAGAAATAAATAACTCCTTATTGGTGGCGGAGCTCACACCGCCCTGCTGAACCAAAAGAGCATTGGCCTCCATATTTTTAAAAGCTGGAGCATTTTCAATTGCCAGTGAGCATAATGATTTTTTTAGTGTTTCGCAAGCCAGATATACAGCCGTCCCCAAGGTAGAGGTGGTAGTGGATCCTCCTTGTGTGGGCCCGGGAGGGAGTTCAGAATCTCCAAGCTTGAATGAAATTTTATTTAGCGGCATCAATAAATTTTCAGCAGCAATTTTAGTCATAGCTGTGGTGGTACCGGGTCCCATGTCACTGACTGCACTTTGCAAGACCAAATTTCCATCTGCATAGAGTATAGCACGAACGGATGCTTGTGATCGCCCAGCGCCAAATACTCCATTGGCCATACCATACCCCACAAGCCATCCATTTTCTTGTACACTGCCTGGTTTTTGGGTACGATTATTCCAATTGATTAATTCTCGTCCTTTATCATAACACTCTTTGAGATAATTGGAAGACCAGGGTAATTTGGACTCTGGATTTTTTTCAGCAAAGTTTTTTATCCGAAGTTCAACCGGATCCATATTGAGCGCATAGGATAACTCATCGATACTGCTCTCTAACGCAAAACAGCCGGTGGCTTCACCGGGTCCTCGCATCCAAGTGGGCGTACTGACATCTAATGGAAGTATTCGATAGTTTGTTTCCACATAGTCACAGGCGTAAAGAAAACGGGAGGCATTTACAATTCCCTCTCGAAATTCCTCATATCGCGACGTATTACTAATTGCATGGTGAGCAATACCAAGAAATTTTCCTGTTTTATCAGCTCCAATTTTTAGCTGTTGCCAAGATTGTGGTCTATATCCAGTTAAATTGAACATCTGTGGTCTGGTGAGCACCACTTTTACTGGACGATTAACTTTTTTTGCTGCAATACATGCTGCAGGTACATTATGCCAATTTCGAAGTGCATTTCCAAAAGCACCGCCAACATAGTTGACTATCACACGAACATTTTTGTCAGGTATATTAAATAAGCGGGCTAAAGCACCTTGTGTAGCTTTCGGTCCTTGTGTTTTATCATAGACTGTCAGCTTATCCTCCGATTCCCATACTGCAATAGTGGCTTGCGGTTCCATTGGATTATGGACCTCAATAGGGATATTGAACTCTCCCTCAACTTTAATAGCTGCTTGCTCAAGACTTGCTGCGTTACCTCGTGCGTAAGTGCTGGGTGGTTTTGCTTTTGAAAGATCTTTTCTGGTTAGGTTAAAATCTGTTTCAAAAGCTTCCTTTTGATAAGATACTTTCAGTAGTAAACTAGCTGCATTTGCTTGTTCTAATGTTTCCGCTACAATTAAGGCAATGGGTTGTCCATAAAATCGAACTTGATTATCATAGAGCACTTTCATGCCCCACCATTGTTTGGGATTTCGTGATCCATCCGCTAATTGTGAGGCATAACCTGGGATGCCAGGACAATTCTTATAGGATATGATATCTATGACGCCCTCTGCTTTTAAAGCTACCGATTCATCTATGGATTGTATGGTGCCTTTGGCAATTGTGCTACATACAAATACGCCATAAGCAAGGTTGGGTACACGATGTTCTGCAGCATAAATGGCTTTCCCTGTTACTTTATCTAACGCATCTGCACGCGGGCCTTCATTTAGTAGTGGTAAATTCTTTTCCATTTAATTTTTCCTTGGGTTAAACTGTTTTACCACTTGTTTTTACCTGGCTAATGGCGTCCACAATATTTTGATAAGCGCCACATCTACATATGTTCCCCGCCATGTATCGTTGAATTTCTTCCCTGCTGCCTGCTCTTCCATCTCGAATGCAGGCAATACCTGACATGATTTGTCCAGGTGTGCAGTAGCCGCATTGCATTGCATCACATTTAATAAAAGCTTCTTGCATGGGATGCAAATCCTCTCCTTTCGCTAATCCTTCGATGGTGGTAATGCTATTGCCTTTGTTGTGAATGGCCAAGGTTTGACAACTATTCATTCTTTTTCCATTGATATGAATAATGCAGGCTCCACATTGACCCATTCCGCATCCCTTTTTTGTACCTGTATATCCAAGCTGCTCTCTTAAAAAGTCAAGTAGTGTGATACGAATGTCCACTTCCGCAGAAATTTCTTTTCCGTTGATCAATAATTTAATCCGTTCTTTTGGAGCGGGACCGGGCATGATAGAATCTATGGGTACCGCATGAACTAAAGCGGAGGGAATTGCATAAAGCGCTGCTGTAAAACTAGCCTTACGTATAAAGTCCCTTCTTCCGTTGTTGTAACAATTTTTTTGCATGATGATGATTGAAATGAAATTAATTAAAAAACTGCTCTTTATTTTCAAGGACTTGATATCAGTTCAGCACAGCCAAAAAATGTCCAAATAGTGGACCAACTGTGGACTTAAATCCAATAAAAAAAGC
>CAIRNW010000294.1 GCA_903879995.1 uncultured Bacteroidota bacterium | reverse complement strand
GAGAGAGAGGGATTCGAACCCCCGGAGGTGTTACCCTCAACGGTTTTCAAGACCGCCGCAATCGACCGCTCTGCCATCTCTCCGGCGCGAATGTAAGACATGGTCAATTTTTAACCAAATGAATGAGTATGATTAACTTCATCCCTTTAATAATATGAAATCACTCGCTGCTTTACTCCCCTTTGCCTGGAAATATAGATTTTACTTAGCAGGGGGGCTTTTTTTTGTTTTTATTTCTAATTATTTCAACGTTCTCACACCGCAATTGACAAGTTTTGTAATTGACCATGTGCAGCGAACGCTTCAATTGCCCGGGTATACGCCGTCGGTTTCATCCCCAACTTACGATGGACTGGTATTGATGATTTCCACCACAATTTTGAAGCTAGGCGGGGGCTTATCTGGGGTGGTTGCACTATGTGGAATCACGTTACTCCTACTCGCATTACTGCGTGGGTTTTTTTTGTTTCTCATGCGTCAGACCATTATAGTGATGAGCCGACATGTGGAGTATGAGCAGAAAAATCAAATTTATTCGCATTACCAGTCATTGGATATTTCTTTTTTAAAACAGAACCGGGTAGGTGATCTGATGAATAGGATATCGGAAGATGTAGCCAGAGTCAGACTCTTTACGGGTCCTGCCATTATGTATGTTGCCAATCTGATTGCAGTAATCACACTCTGTGTTTATTTTATGTTTACGCGGGATTCCCAACTGGCCATTTACGTCTTGGCACCTCTTCCGGTTCTTGCTTTTTTGATTTATTTCATCAATGATACTATCAATAAAAGAAGTGAACGGATTCAGCAAGTACTTTCCGATTTAACCACGCACGCCCAAGAATCCTATGCTGGCATCAGGGTTATAAAGTCCTTTAGCCAGGAGCGCTCATTGATTGGTTTTTATAAAAAGCTCGCTGGGTTGTATCGAAAAGAGGTCTTGGGTTTAGTGAAAGTGGAGGCGCTTTATTTTCCTTCCATTACTCTCTTGATTGGAATTAGTACACTATTAACGATCATGATCGGGGGGCTGTATTATATAAACGGAAATGGTGCAATAGGAGTACATACTATTGTTGAATTTGTGATGTATGTAAACATGCTCACTTTTCCCGTGAGTGCAATTGGACTAACGGCCAGTATGATTCAGCGAGCCACTGCTTCACAAGCAAGAATTAATGAGTTTTTGGATGTTAAGTCAACGATTATTGCCAGAAGCCCTGTAACAAACATATTAGTAAATGGGAATTTGATTTTTGATAAGGTCAGTTTTACATATCCTGAATCGGGCATTCAGGCATTGAAGAATATAAACCTTCAAATTAAAAAGGGCGAACGCGTGTTGATTATGGGTAAAACTGGCAGTGGCAAATCTACGCTGTTGCAATTGATCCTTCGTTTTTACGATCCAGATCAGGGGTCTATTTTGTTTGATCGAGAAAACATCCTCCATGCTGAATTGAACAATTACCGTAAACAAGTCGGGTATGTGCCTCAGGATAGTTTTCTCTTTTCCGACACTATTGCTGCCAATCTCTCTTTTGGGTTACAAGCTGATCAGCAGTCAATCGAAAGTGCAGCCAAAATCGCAGCCATTGATACGGAGGTTTCACAATTTCCTGCGGGTTATGAAACCTTGGTGGGAGAGCGAGGAGTAACGCTCAGTGGG
>CAIRNW010000293.1 GCA_903879995.1 uncultured Bacteroidota bacterium | reverse complement strand
TGACGCTAATGCTTGACCTTGCTCGCAGGTGAACCGAGTTATGCCTGTTGCTTTTTTGAAAAATTGGCTTTCGATACGTACCACCAACATAGAGATGGGAGGTTTACGCTTGTATAAATACGCCATAGCCAAAAGACCTGTGCTCATTTCTGCAGCCATTCCTAAACATGCAAAATAGGTAGATCGAAAAGGATTTTTTGTCAAGAACTGGTACCGCAATTTTACAACGGCACGCTCAGGTGTAATTAACTCCAACCGAATACCGGCTAAAAAAGCAGCAG
Organism: uncultured Bacteroidota bacterium; assembly: GCA_903879995.1. GTDB lineage: Bacteria > Bacteroidota > Bacteroidia > Chitinophagales > Chitinophagaceae > JJ008. The sequence continues at coordinate 13,857 of CAIRNW010000293.1, read as the reverse complement.
GCAGACGAGTCAATAAAAAGAACCGAAATAAAAAAGGATTACGAATTAATTTAAAAAAAGCTTCCATATTATTTATAATCCTTCCTGTGTTAGTAATAAATCATCTAAGGTCTCTCGTCTACGAATTAGCTGCAAAGCGCCCTCCTTATAGAATACTTCAGCTGGTCGAAATCTTGCATTATACTGAGAAGCCATTTCAAACCCATAAGCCCCTGCATTTTGTATGGACAACAAATCTCCTTCACGGATCGTAGGTAGTTCCCGGTCTGCGCCTAAGGTATCCGTCTCGCAAATATTTCCAACAATCTGATAGGTTTTGACAGAAGCTGCAGGATTGGTCAAGTTCTCGATATGATGATACGCCTCATAGAACATGGGACGTATCAATTGATTTAGCCCAGTATCAACGCCTGCAAAAGTCAAGGCCTCATTTTCCTTGATCACATTCACGGTAGTTAACAAATAGCCAGCTTCGCAAACCATATATTTCCCAGGCTCAAACCACACTTGCAGCTTACGGCCGGTTTTTTGTTCAAAGGATGAAAATAGTGTTGCCACTTCTTTGCCAACCGCGTGGATATCTGTTCCTTTTTCGCCTGGTTGGTATGGCACTTTAAATCCACCTCCCAAATCAATAACACGTACATCCGGAAAATCAGCAACTAAGTTCAATAAGAGATGAACCCCTTGTACAAAGATCGCTGCGTCCTTGATCTCGCTCCCAGTGTGAATATGTAATGTGCGAACTTGAATGTTGTAGGAGGAAACTAGTGCGTGTACTTGTTCTAACTGTTCTACTGGTATTCCAAACTTACTAGCAGCATGACCGGTTGAAATTTTCAGATTACCTCCTGCCATGATATTAGGACGAAGGCGTATCCCTACCGGATATGAATTACCGAACCGCTTTCCAAATTTTTCAAGGGCAGACAAACTATCTACATTCACAAATGCCCCCTGCAAAACCGCTTCTTCAATTTCAGAAAAATTTATACTATTGGACGTATATAATATTCTATCACTGGGTATCCCCGCCTTTCGCGCAATCTTGATTTCGTTAATGGAACTACAATCTACTGAGCAGCCTAAGGAATGAATATATTGTAAGATGTGAAGATTAGTAAGCGCTTTGGCCGCATAAAAAAAACGAACATCCCAACTTGAAAAAGCTTGCTTTAAACTTTCATATTGATACTGAATTCGCTCCGCGTGATAGAAATAAAGTGGAGTGCCGTATTGTCGGGCCGCTTCAATTAGTATAGCTGATTCAGTGCGAGGAAACATGAGACGAAGATAACAAGATCAATCTTCCTGGCTTTCACTAGCAGGTAACTCAGTTATTACCTCATCTTGAACGTAAGTGGGAGCAATCAATTGCTCTGCAAGCACTTCACGAATTTTTGGAAGATCATCTGATGAATTGATGCCAAAATAATCCATAAAGCTTCTGGAGGTTGCATACACCAAGGGATGACCGGGCAACTTTTCGTTACGACCTGCAATTACAATCAATTCCTTCTCCAATAATTTTTGAACGGCATAGTCTGAGCTTACTCCGCGAATAGCTTCAATCTCACCTTTAGTAACCGGTTGCTTGTATGCAATAATTGCCAGTGTTTCCAATGAAGCAGTAGTAAGTCTTTTTAAAAACTTATCTCCATTGATCTGAGCGATTGTGCGATGATATTCCTTCTTGGAAAGAAACTGCCAACCTCCACCACTCTGTACCACTTCAAACGGGTAAAAGTCAGATGAATACTTTTCAGTAATTCCATTCAAGGCCGCCTCAACCTGGTCAAGGGTTGCTCGATCCTCTAAGAATCCAAGGGCATTGTTTACGTAATCCGTCAGCTCGAGTGTAGTCAACGGACGGTCACTTGCAAATATCAGGGCCTCAATATGAGGCAATAAGGTTGAAATTTCAGGCATGGTTGGAGACTTGAAAATACAAATAAGGGAAATAGGACTGAGAGAAAATTGTACACAGTCTTATTAACCTTGCAATGCAGCGGCGCCACTCACAATTTCCGTTAACTCAGTGGTGATTGCAGCCTGTCTTGCACGGTTATAGGAAATCTTCAAGGAGCGCAACATTTCGTTTGCGTTTTCACTAGCCTTATCCATAGCGGTCATGCGCGCACCGTGCTCGGAAGCATTAGAATCGAGGACAGCCTTGTACAATTGGGTATTCAAAATACGAGGCATTAACTCAGCCACAAGTGTATTTTTCTCAGGGTCAAAGATAAAATCGGCTTGGGTACTGCCTTCCTTTTTTTCAGCTCGGGGAATCGGCAAATAGCGTTCAGCAACAAACCGTTGTGTTGCCGCATTCTTAAACTGGCTATAGATGATTTCAACTACGTCAAATTCCTTATTAAGAAATGCCTGGCGCGCGGCAGCCGCGGCTTCTTGCACCTTTTCAAAGCTGAGCTGAAGAAAAATGTCTTTGAAAGTAGCATCCGTTTTGAAATTGGACTTGGTTAAATTCTCGTAGGCCTTCTTGCCAATATTCCAAATGGTTACATTTCCGTTTTTGGCCTGATCTGCATATTTCTCAGCAATTGTACTCTTGGTTAATTTCACCACGTTTGCATTAAAAGCACCTGCCAAACCTCGATCGCTGCTGATTACAATCAGTAAAACTTTCTCAACTGGACGCTCTGCAGCCAACGCCATTTCAGACCCTGCCTCACTGGCACTCACAATATTTGACAGCATGTCCTGCAATTTCTGAGCATAGGGACGCATCTGAAGGATAGCATCCTGAGCACGGCGAAGTTTAGCCGCACTAACCATTTTCATGGCCTTAGTGATCTGCTGGGTACTTTGTACTGATTTTATACGATTTCTGACTTCTTTGAGCTGGCCTGCCATGTACGCTTGTTTGGGGTGCAAATTTAGGGTTTTTTTTGGCTTATATTTGCCGCCTTATGCTTGGATATATCTCCAAAATATTTGGCGGCAGCAAGTCTGAAAAAGACGTCAAAAAAGTTCAACCCCAGGTAGCTGCTATAAACAGCTTTTTTGCTCAGTATAAGCAGCTCAGTAATGACCAGTTACGTGGCAAAACCGAGGAATTCAGAACTCGTATTAAAAAGCACCTGCTGGATATTGATGAACAAATTGCCGCACAAAACCAAGCAGCTGAGAACCTGGCTCCTGCAGACCTTACCGGCAAGGATGCCATTTACCAGGAAGTTGACCGTTTACGCAAACAGCGGAATAAAGAAATTGAGGTAGTGCTTGAACAGCTATTACCTGAGGCTTTTGCCGTAATCAAAGAAACGGCAAGAAGATTTAAAGAAAACAAAGAGATCGTAGCTACGGCTACCACATTAGATAAAGAACTTAGTGTAAGAAAAGACTATGTTAGCATTGAGGGCGAACGATCAATTTTTAAGAACAGTTGGACAGCAGCGGGTGCTACCATTACTTGGAATATGGTTCACTATGATGTGCAGCTGATTGGAGGTATTGTACTACACCAGGGAAAGATTTCAGAGATGGCAACCGGTGAGGGTAAAACACTTGTTTCCACGCTCCCAGCTTACCTTAATGCACTACCCGGCGAAGGTGTTCACTTGGTGACGGTCAATGACTATTTGGCCAAGCGTGATCAGGAGTGGAATGGCCCGCTTTTTGAGTGGCTGGGGATAACGGTAGATTGTATCGATAAACATCAACCGAATTCTGAGGAGCGTAGAAAAGCCTATGCCGCTGATATCACCTACGGAACTAACAACGAATTTGGTTTTGACTACTTACGGGATAATATGGTTCATAGCCCCGAGGAAATGGTGCAGCGTAAACACCATTACGCAATGGTGGATGAAGTGGACTCCGTATTAATTGATGATGCACGTACCCCACTTATTATTTCAGGTCCTGTGGCAAAGGGAGATGATCAACAGTATCATGTTCACAAACCACGTATTCAGCAATTAGTAGTTGAACAGGAAAAAATTGTTCGTAATTGTCTCAATGAAGCTAAACGACTAATTACAGCCGGACAGGACGATCCAAAAACCGGTGGTCTCTACCTATTCCGCGCGCATCGTGGATTACCCAAGTATGGCCCAGTTATCAAATACCTTAGTGAACCAGGTATAAAGGTGTTACTGCAGAAGGCAGAGAATTATTACCTACAGGACCAGCAACGTTACATGCCACAAGTTGATGAAGAATTATTATTTCACATCGACGAAAAAAATAATTCAGTTGACCTAACCGACAAAGGCTTGGCTGCTATCACACGCAGTGGAGAGGATCCCGAGTTTTTTGTGTTACCTGATATTGGAATACGCCTGTCTGAAGTTGAAAAAAGTGAAGCGAGTGCAGAAGAAAAAATGCAACTTAAAGAAGCCACGCTAAACGAGTATGCTCAAAAAGCTGATCGTATACATACGGTTCAACAATTGTTAAAAGCTTACACGCTTTTTGCTAAAGATGTTGAATATGTAATCATGGACGGGGCCATTAAGATTGTGGACGAACAAACGGGTCGTATCATGGAGGGCCGTCGTTACAGTGACGGACTTCATCAAGCCCTGGAAGCAAAAGAAAATGTAAAGATTGAAGCGGCCACGCAGACCTATGCCACCATCACCCTGCAGAATTATTTCAGAATGTATCACAAGCTAGCAGGGATGACGGGAACAGCGGAAACGGAAGCTGCTGAATTGTGGAGTATCTATAAGTTAGATGTGGTTAGTATACCCACCAATCTGAATATGATTCGCGACGACCGCGATGACTTGGTTTATAAAACCAAGCGAGAAAAATTCAAGGCAGTCATTGACGAAATTGAAACATTAAGAAATGCAGGACGACCATGTCTGGTAGGTACCACTTCTGTTGAAGTCAGTGAGTTGTTAGGAAGGATGTTACAACAAAAGAAAATCCCACATAACGTACTTAATGCCAAGCAACATGCCAGAGAGGCGCAGGTAGTGGCTGAAGCTGGCTTGGCTGGTGCTGTTACCATTGCTACCAATATGGCAGGTAGAGGTACGGATATTAAGCTGGGCCCTGGTGTAAAAGAGGCTGGTGGATTAGCCATCATTGGCACAGAAAGACATGAGAGCCGCCGTGTTGACCGACAATTGCGAGGTCGTGCGGGTCGTCAGGGAGATCCGGGTTCCAGTCAGTTCTATGTTTCTCTGGAAGATGATTTAATGCGAATGTTTGGTAGCGATAGAATTGCAGGACTGATGGACAAGCTGGGTTACAAAGAAGGCGACGTGATCCAACACAGCATGATTAGTAATAGCATCCAGCGAGCACAGAAAAAAGTAGAGGAAAATAACTTTGGGATACGTAAAAGATTATTGGAGTACGACGATGTAATGAACATGCAACGAAATGCTGTTTACAAACGTCGTAACCATGCCTTATTTGGAGAGCGGCTGGCCCTTGACATTGATAGCGCTTTCTCCGCCCAGGCAGAAGGGTTGGTTACTTCATTCCGCGAACAAGAGGACTACGATGGATTTAAGATGGCCTGTATTTTGAACTTTGGCCTTGACACTTCCATTACACAAGAAGAATTATTTAAAGCGGATGAAACTAAAGTAATTGACCGACTTTATCAGGAAGCCATTGCAAGCTACACGCGTCATAAACAAGAAGTAGAAAAGCAGGCAATCCCTGTTTTCAAAAACATTCGTTTGACACAGGGCGCTAATATTGAAAACGTAATTGTTCCTTTCACCGATGGTCGCAAAGGATATAATGTGCTGGCCAATTTGGCAAAAACCTTGGATTCAAATGGAGTTGAGCTTTCCCAGGCACTGGAGCGCTCCGTTACGCTGGCGGTCATTGACGAAAATTGGAAAGAACATTTGCGTGCCATGGACGATCTAAAGCAAAGTGTTCAAACCGCCTATTTGGAACAGAAAGATCCGCTGGTGATTTATAAAATGGAGGCTTATCAGTTGTTCCGTAACATGAATGCGGACGTCAACCGCAATATTGTCAATTTCCTTTGCCACGCTACCCTACCGGCACAACAACAGGAAGCAGGGCTCAAAGAAGGCAGACAGCAACGTACAGATATGAGCCGTATGCGTGCTAACAAAGAGGAAATAGACAATGCAGGTCAGGATTATGCAGCAAACGAACAGGATAAGCCAGCACCCATTACTGCAGGTCCCAAGATTGGAAGAAATGACCCCTGTCCCTGTGGAAGCGGGAAGAAGTTCAAACAATGTCACGGCAGAGACCTGTAATCAAAATCCTTTTCTAGGCGCTTTTAATTCGTATTTCTGCTCAAAACGATCGTTCAATAATTTATGCTTGTCAGTAAGGTCAATTTTACGTCCTTGTATATAAGCAGCGGTTACATTACTATTTCGCATATCTAAAAGATCGCCACTACTTACTACAATATTTGCATCTTTTCCTACCTCAATACTACCTGTCTTGTCCGCTACACCCATGATTCGAGCGGCGTTAAGTGTGATAGCAGCCAAAGCCTCTTCCTTATCCAGCCCATAGGCGGCGGCAGTACCGGCATTAAAAGCCAGATTTCTTCCGCGTGTTTGACTATCATCATCAGAGATAGAAAATAATACGCCAGCCTTTTTCAATTGTGCAGCCGTTTTATAAGGCTGATCAACATCATCATCACCCGCGGTGGGCAAACTGTGTGGTTGCTGCAAAATCACGGAAACATTATGTTGCTTTAATAAATCCGCAACTTGATAACTTTCACTACCTCCCACAATTACCATATCAAATCCAAACTCTTTCACAAAATCTAGTGCCACTAAAATTTGTTTTGCCGTGGTAGCATGCATATATAACTTTTGCTTCTTTTCAAACAAATCCTTTACGGCTTCAAACTTTAGATTGGTTGCTTTTCGATCCGTCAGTTGCTGATATGCTTTTGCCTCTCTGAAAAATGTTTTTAATCCTTCCATTTTTTCTAAGCCCTCTTTTACCGGATCTCCACCTTGACCACCGAAATTACCCATGCCAAATCCACCACCCCCGCGTCCACCAAAACTTGGGCGAGGCAACAAGGATGGCATATAAACATGTAGCCCTGCATCTGTTTTGTAGGCCGCATCCTCCCAATTCCATGCATCTAATTGCACTACTGAGGAAGTGCCGGCTACAAAATTTCCTTGTGGCACTACATTGGCTAATAAAATACCATTTGAGCGCAGGGTGTTAATTACTTTAGAGTCGGAATTATACGCCACAATTGAACGAACACTAGGATTCAATTCCCCTATTTCACGTGCATCCTGTGTAGCACGAACCGAACTAATTTCAATGAGACCCAAAGTGCTGGTAGGAAGAATCAAACCCGGATAAAGATCCTGACCTTTTAAGTCAGTAACATTGTCTGCGCTGGCAGGAACCGGAATATTATCTCCCACAGCCTCGATCTTACCATTAGTTACTTTGATAGTGCCATTTTGAATTACTTTACCATTTCCGATATGAATGGTGGCATTAGTTAAATAAAAACTACCCTTCTGCTCTTTAGCGGGTAATACGGTTTCTTGTGCCTGTAAATAGGTTAAAGAAGCTGTTAAAAGAGCACTTAAAATTATCTTTTGCATAAGACTGCTTTTTTTCAATTTCAATTATTCAATATCTATTACCAATAAACCATGGCTGTGCCCGTGATCGTGACAGCTATGCATCAGCTGATAACTAGGCTGTGCAGGAATTACTGGTGCACCACTTCTTTTTTCACCATTCATTTTACGAACCAAACGCGTTCTTTCCTGATCAACTTTTTGTTGGAGCTCTTCGTCTTTCTTTCTATCAAAATAGATAGCGCCATCCACGATGGTATATAAAGACTTCGCATAAATACTCAATGGATGATCACTCCATACTACTACATCGGCATCCTTTCCTGGCAATAAACTACCTACGCGATCCGCTACATGTAACATTTTTGCCGGATTCAGGGTAACCATCTTGAGTGCTTCCTCTTCAGTGACACCCCCATATTTTACAACTTTGGCTGCCTCCTGGTTTAATCGACGCGCCATCTCTGCATCATCAGAATTGATAGCAACTGTTAAACCAACCTTATGCATGATTGCCGCATTGTATGGAATCGCATCTTCTACTTCCATTTTATATGCCCACCAGTCAGAGAAGGTAGAGGCAAATGATCCATGTTCTTTCATCTTATCAGCCACTTTGTAACCTTCCAGGATATGTGTAAATGTGTTTACCGTATACCCCATCTTATTCGCTACCTCCATGGCGCCATTAATTTCACTTTGCACATAAGAGTGACAAGTGATAAACCGACGCTTTTCCAAAATTTCTACTAACGCATCCAACTCTAAATCACGACGAGGTGCAACTGGCGCAGTCAATAATTTTTTATTCTTACTTGACTCAAAGGCCTTGCGGGCAGTTTCATAATCTTGCCATTGCTTTTGATAATCCTTAGCCCGCGTAAAAGCATCAATCAATACCTGCTCAACGCCCATTCGCGTATCAGGATATCTATTATTTCCATTGGGAGAGGCAGAACGTTTTACATTCTCTCCTAAGGCAAACTTGATTTGGCCAGGCCAGTTGTTAAATTTCAATCCATCATCATTCGCTCCCCAGCGTAATTTGATCAATTGAGTCTGCCCACCAATCACATTGGCTGAACCATGTAAAATATGCGAAGTGGTAACTCCCCCACTGAGCTGACGATAAATATTGACATCATCAGGATTTAAATTATCACTAATACGTACTTCAGATGTCACCGACTGTCCACCCTCATTAATGGAAGCCGCTGCAATATGTGAGTGTTCGTCAATTATACCAGCAGTAACATGTTTCCCTGTACCATCAATCACTTTTGCCTCAGCAGGTGCAGTAAGCCCCTGACCAACCGCGGCTATTTTTCCATCTTTCAGCAATACGTCTGCATTTTTAATAATCCCCTGTGCCTCGTTAGTCCAAACGGTAGCATTACGAATCAAGATAGTTTCAGTTTTAGGCTGCTGCCCTTCTTCCCAACCAAAAGGAAGAAATGGATAAACTACTTTTCCAACTGCGGGCAACTCTTTTTTACGAACACTATCGATTGTAGTTGCGCTTTGCTTGACGAGTGTAGCCGTCCAGGTTAAAGGATTTCCTAATGAATCTGTTCCTACTCCGTTCCACTCGGTACCATTAGAAACACCACTAAGCCGGGTGGCAGTCAGCGGTAAAGGCTGCTCTGCCATTCCTGGAAAACGTCCCCCCATGCCCATGCCACGCGTCCGTGTGCTGTCCAATGTTGGACGTTGTCTGACTGGAGCAGGAGCATAATAAATTTTCAACTGCTTACCGTCAAAGCTGAAACGAGAAAGCAAAGTATCTTTTGCATACAAGGTTGCAGCACCAGGAGACTTAACCTCCAGGGTATAGTTTTCTTTACCAGCTTGTGTAGTTACAACTAACTGATAAGTACCTGCTACATTTCCGGCGTCTTCTTTGATCGTATACTTAATGCCCTGAATCCAATTCTGCAATAAAGTAGTTCTCTCTTGAAATAATGGCCCTGTTGTAATAAGAAAATTAGCCAGCTTGCCCTTATCCAGACTACCTACTTTATCGTACACACCTAACAATTCTGCAGGAGTTTTTGTCAAGGCTTCCATAATCTTTCCATCTGTTAACCCATATTCTTTGGCTTTTTGCAGATTCCGTGCAAATTGACTGACACTGGATAAATCAGCTGTTGTCAACGCAAAGGGGATCCCAGCTTTTTCAAACGCAGCAGGCTGAGAAGGGGCCAGTTCCCAGTGCTTCATGTCATTGAGTGCCACAAAACGCGCCTCTGCAGGATCCTCAACATCTTGTGCTACTGGAAAATTCAAGGGAAGAATAAAGGACGAACCCGTGCTTTTCATTTCACTGATTCGTTGGTATTCATTTTGACCCGCTTTCAAAATGTATTGCACACCAAACTCCTTGCCAATTCTATATGCCCGCAAATCATTCCATTTGTCATTGGCTTCAAAAATCTGTGGCAGGGATTGGTTTTCGTTCCAGGTTTTTAAAGTAAGATTATACCCCTCCTCTTGTGGCTGTGTTTTGTACCATTGCGCATCAAGATAGGTTTGACGAAGCAAAGAAATATTACCCATCATAGAACTCGGGTAACTCTGCGTGGAGCTTCCTTTGTTGAAAGAGTAATGGGCCGCAGCTCTGTCTTTTAAAATGATCAGGTTTTCTTTTTCATTGGCGAGTGTCACCAAGGTACCGGTGCCCCGTGCAATACCGTCGCGTATATGACTCAACACAGTTCCAAAACCTAACTCACGCAATAACTTTGCTTTATTTTCATCCGAAGTAAATACTGTGTGCGCTTGCTGCTCGCTACGAATAGCCTGATTCCATCCATAAGGACCTTTCTGGTTCGTTTCTAACTGTGCACTACGAAAAAAATCAAAAGGCTGACCAGCTGGACGCTGTTGTGCGGAAGGAATACCATAGTCGGCGTACATATCAATAAAGGACGGATAGATAAACTTTCCTTTACAGTCTACTTCAACAGCGCCTGTTGGAACAGGAATTCCACTACCCACTGCTAAAATGCGACCATCCCGAATTACAAGTGTAGCATCTTGCAGCGTATTACTTGCATCCTTTACAATAGTTGCGTGCGTAAAAGCAAAATAACCAGAGCGGGGGTCAGCCACTCCATTTTCCGGAAATGTGGGTTGGGCCTGAGCAGCATAAGTACCTGCCAGCAACATCATCCACATGAAAAACTTGTACAATCGCATAGCCAGAGTTTTATTTGATATAAAAATAACGGACAGCAATGATAGGTAATTAGTTTTACTTTTAACCTACCAAAGGCTTCAAATTGATGGCTGGCAAAAAACCTGTTTTTAACACACAGATTCTCAATCACCCACCTGTTGAACAAACGGGTGTGGAAGAACGTGCAATTCGGTTTACAAAAAGAAGTATCAAAGGGCCCAGTAAAATGCAGGGGCTTCATATGGTGCTTAGTATGATTGACTTGACCACCTTGGAGGGAAAAGATACCCCTGGGAAAGTTAATCAATTGTGTACCAAAGCCCGACACCTTCATGATCACATACCAGGACTCCCTACAGTGGCTGCCATTTGCGTCTACCCATCCATGGTTAGCGTTGCTAAAAAAGCATTACAAGGAAGCTTGATCAAGGTTGCCTCTGTGGCAACTGCATTTCCGAGTGGGCAATCCTCACTTCGAATCAAGTTGGCTGATACACGGCTGGCAGTTGAGGAAGGCGCAGACGAGGTAGACATGGTCATCAGCAGAGGTAAATTTCATGCAGGGGATTACCAATATGTGTTTGATGAAATTGCTGCAATCAAAGAAGCCTGTGGTAAGGCAAGACTTAAAGTGATTTTAGAAACGGGCGAACTAGGAACCTTGGATCAAGTCAGAAAAGCAAGCACCATCGCTATTGCGGCCGGTGCCGATTTTATTAAAACTTCAACAGGAAAAATTCAACCGGCAGCAACCATGCCAGTAACGCTAGTGATGTTGGAAACTATTCGCGATCATTTTTATAAAACCGGAAAGAAAGTGGGTATGAAGCCAGCAGGCGGAATTTCAAAATCGAAATTAGCCCTTCATTACTTAGTGATGGTTAAAGAAACATTGGGAGAGGCCTGGCTTGACAAACATTGGTTTCGTTTTGGCGCGAGTAGTCTTGCCAATGATGTGCTCATGCAAGTAGCAAAAGAAACAACAGGAAACTATCAATCCCCGAATTACTTTTCAATTGATTAATAAAAATATGGCCACGAAAAAAAAATGGGAATACTCCCCTGCGCCTGAAAGCAAACAACCTGCTGCCATTGCCAGCCGCTATGAGCTTTTTATCAATGGCAAATGGCAAAAGCCTTCCAGTGGCAACTATTTCAATAGCATCAACCCAGCCACCGAGGAAAAGTTGAGTGAAATTGCACTTGCGGAGGAAGCAGACGTCAATAAGGCAGTGCAGGCAGCTCGCCAGGGTTATGAAAAATATTGGAAGAAGATTTCACCCACAGAAAGAGGAAAATATATTTTCAGGATCGCAAGAATCATGCAAGAAAGAGCACGAGAATTAGCGGTTACAGAAACTATGGATGGCGGAAAACCTATACGAGAAAGTCGTGATTTTGATATCCCCACCGCTGCCAATCACTTTTTTTACTATGCGGGCTGGGCCGACAAATTAGATTTTGCATTTCCCAATAAAAAAGCCAATTCGCTGGGTGTAGCAGGGCAAATCACTCCGTGGAACTTTCCTTTATTGATGGCCGCCTGGAAAATTGCTCCCGCATTAGCAACTGGCAACACCGTTGTACTAAAACCTGCAGAAACCACCTCGCTGACCACTTTAAAATTGGCAGAAATTATCCAAGAGGCTGACTTGCCACCAGGAGTTGTCAATATTATCACCGGGGCAGGCCAAACGGGTGCTTTATTAACCAAGCACACAGACATCAACAAAATTGCATTCACCGGTTCCACCGAAGTGGGGAAAATAATTCAACGCACACTAGCAGGTAGCTCCAAAAAACTAACCTTAGAATTAGGAGGCAAAGGCGCAAATATCATTTTTGAAGACGCACCGATCGATCAAGCCGTAGAAGGCGTCATCAACGGAATATTCTTTAATCAAGGACATGTTTGCTGTGCGGGTTCTCGCTTATACGTACAAGAATCCATTGCAAAGATTTTCATTAAAAAATTAAAGGATCGTATTGGCACCTTGCTGGTAGGAGATCCGCTTGATAAGAATACAGATATTGGAGCCATCAACTCTGCCCAACAACTTAAAACCATTCAATCGTTTATAAAAATTGGAAAAGCGGAGGGCGCCAGTTTCTATGAAAGTGATTGCGCACTACCCAAAAAAGGTTATTTCTGCAGACCCAGCTTATTTACCAATGTGGCCCAGAGTAATCGGATTGCACAAGAGGAAATCTTTGGGCCCGTTCTTTGCATATTGACTTTTCGAACAGACGACGAAGTAATCGAAAAAGCAAATAATTCGCCCTATGGCTTAAGTGCGGGGATATGGACCGATAAAGGTGCTCGCATTTTTAATATATCTAAACGGATAAGGGCCGGCGTAATCTGGGCTAATACTTATAATTTATTTGATCCTACTTCTCCTTTTGGAGGCTACAAAGAGAGTGGCTTTGGAAGAGAGGGCGGGTTACAGGGACTGCAACCTTATGTTCAATTGAGTTAAACACTACACTATGACGCAGCAATCAAGATTAGAGATTTGGAAAACATATAAGATTTATATCGGAGGTCAGTTTCCTCGCACCGAATCCGGACGGAGTTACCCGGTGAAAAATGCAGCAGGAAAAACAATTGCTAATGTCTGTCAATCTTCCCGAAAAGATGTTAGAGATGCTGTCAGTGCCGCCCGATCAGCATGGGGCGGGTGGAGCACTCGAAGTGGATTTAATAGAGGCCAAATTTTGTATAGAATTGCAGAGATGTTGGAGGGCAGAAAAAAACAATTAAAAGACGAACTGATTGCACAAGATTATTCAGCTGCTGCTGCAACCCGAGAAATAAATCTTTCCATTGACAGGCTCATCTATTATGCAGGTTGGTGTGATAAATACCAATCTCTATTTAGCTCAGTAAACCCAGTAGCCTCTGCACATTATAACTTTTCAGCACCAGAGCCAATGGGGGTTGTTGCATTACTGGCTCCTGCAAATGCTCCGCTGCTAGGGGCAGTATCTCAAATGGCTCCTTGTATTGCTGGTGGAAATACCTGTTTAATTCTTGCTGATCAAGAGAAGCCGCTTGCCACAATTAGTTTTGCCGAAGTGTTACATAGCGCTGATGTACCCGGCGGAGTAGTAAATATTTTAACAGGT
>CAIRNW010000292.1 GCA_903879995.1 uncultured Bacteroidota bacterium | reverse complement strand
GCATCGAAGCTTCATCTACGTTTGCGACGTATAAGACAGGTTTTTCAGTCAATAGAAATAAATCTGCAATTGCTACACGCTCTTCTTTGCTGAGCTGAAGACCCCTTATACTTTTTCCTTGTTCCAGTTGATTTTTGCAGCGCAATAAAACATCTAGTTCGCCCTTTAATTTGGGATCAACTCTTACCAGCTTTTCCGTTTTTTGAATCTTTTTCTCAACGCTCTCCAAGTCTTTTAACTGTAGCTCAGTATCAATAATATCTTTATCTCCCACTGGGTTGATAGCCCCTTCATCTCTCAAAATATTCTCATCTTCAAAACAGCGGATCACGTGGATAATTGCATCCACTTCACGAATGTTGCCTAGAAACTTATTTCCTAATCCTTCCCCTTTGCTTGCGCCCCGCACTAACCCGGCAATGTCCACAATTTCAATTTGAGTGGGGATCACTTTCTGAGGTTGTACCAGTGCCGCTAACTGATTGAGACGGTTATCTGGCACATCTACCAACCCAACGTTGGGATCAATTGTGCAGAATCGGTAGTTACTGGCCTGTGCTTTTGCGCTGTTACTAACTGCATTAAACAGGGTACTTTTTCCAACATTGGGTAAACCAACAATTCCAGCTTGTAGTGCCATAAATAAGGAGGTATCGCTATTTGTTTTAGCGGTTGCAAAAGTAAAGGAATTCAATGTTCTATTTGGAACCAGCAACTTGATTTTACTATCTTCAAGGGAACATTTAAGCTATGACTTTAACCAGAATTTGGGCTGCTTTTGTGCTAATAGCCTTTATAGTGGGCTGTACCCGCCTGTTGAATGGTGATCAAAAGATTTTTGTAAGAATGATTACCGGAAAATCCACCGATCGGTATGATTCTACCTTTTATATATCAGTGGGTAATCCAACCCATCTGGGCCTGTCTTCAAACTATCCCACATTTTTAGCTGAATATGGATATTACCCAACTACCGAACCGGCTAGGGCTACTTTGCTTTTGCACGATTTCAGACAAGATGATTCCGTTTCATTTTTCAATAGACAATATACCCATTTAGAAGTGCTTGGTTATACGTCTATACAAGCGCGATTAGTTCGGAAAGTTGATGGGGTGATTGAAACTGCCAAAAACGCTTTTCTGGATATAATTCTGCCCTTGGTTGGAATATTAGCCTTGTTTATGGGATTCCTGTCCATCGCGGAAAAGGCAGGAGGCGTTCGGCTACTATCTAGATTGATTTGGCCCTTCTTTTCACGAATTTTTCCTGAGGTTCCCAAAGGTCATCCCGCCACGGGGCATATGATGATGAATTTCTCGGCAAACCTGCTTAATCTAGACAATGCAGCTACTCCATTTGGTCTGAAGGCCATGGAGAGTTTGCAAGAGCTTAACCCAAATAAAAATGTGGCTAGCAATGCACAGCTCATGTTTCTGGCCTTACATGCTTCAGGTCTTACGTTGATACCCGTAACCATAATGGCCTACCGTTCTGGCTTGGGCGCAGCAGATCCTACTGATATTTTTATCCCCTGTATGATTGCCACATTTGCTGCTACTATGGCTGCCCTTTTTATTGTTTC
>CAIRNW010000291.1 GCA_903879995.1 uncultured Bacteroidota bacterium | reverse complement strand
GCTGTGCAACACCAAATTGATCAATACGTGTGCTGAGTCGGTCAAAGGTTAGATCAAAAGCAGCTCTGGCTTGTTCTCTAATGTATACTTCAACATCAATGTCCGTAGACTTAATATTTACTTGGTTGCCACTTGCTCCAGAGAAAAGTGTGGCTAATGGTCTACTTGGTTCTAATTTTCTGTATTCCTGAATAAACAGCGTGATAAAATCTGCATCACTGTTGGCTTTACGTGTATCAGCGTTTTGGAGCGCGCTTAGAAAATTTGGATCTGTAGTGTTATTGGCAAGAGAACGAAGTAAGCCAGACATCTCCACCTCTAGCGTTACGTTCATACCACCTTGTAAGTCAAGTCCAAGGTTAAGTTCCTCCTCTTTTGCCTTTTTGTAACTCATGGCTCCATTGATGCCATAAGTCACTGTTTCATTTTCACTGGCTCTAAGCATACTATCACGATAAGCTGCCTTTCTCTTATCCAGAAATTCCTGCCAATAGGATTGAGAATCCTTATCATTAAGGTATTTCACGGAAGCGGCGGGATAGGATTTGCCGACATACTGACTGGCCTTTTCGTCCGCCTTCTTTTCAAAGTTTTGTACCAGCCACGTAAAAGAGAGCTGGTATAGCGAATAGATAATCAGCAGGACAGTAAAAAAGCGAACCAAACCTTTCAGTTGCATATGGATTGATTTACAGAATTTTTCAAGGACGGCAAATATAGCTTTTTCAGGGAATTTCGGGCATAAAAACAGGCTCGATAGGGTGCCAGGTTATAAGCTTTATTGTAATTTGCCGCATTAGTATTTACCGCCTATGACTGCTCTTTCCACCTTGCTGAACCGTTTCAATGAACCGGAAACCCTGAAAATGGCTAAACTGGGCCGTGAACTTAGGGCCAGTGGTGTAGATGTTATTGACTTAAGTTTGGGAGAACCTGATTTTGATACCCCCGCACATATTAAGAAAGCGGCTATCCAGGCTATTGAAGAAAACTGGAGTCATTACACGCCTGTACCCGGTTATCTTGAGCTCAGAGAGGCCGTTTGTTCAAAACTCTCGCGCGATAATGGACTAACCTATAAACCGTCACAAATTGTAGTATCAACGGGTGCCAAACAGAGTCTTGCTAACTTAATCTTATCCTTGGTTGATGAAGGACAGGAAGTGATTATTCCAACACCATATTGGGTAACTTACAGTGAGTTAGTAAAAATTGCAAGAGGAAAAGTAGTAGAGATAAAAACAAAAGCTGCAGCTGGCTTTAAGATCTCTCCACGTGAGCTCGAGAATGCTATTACAAAAAATACTTCTGTTTTTCTCTTTTCTTCACCTTGTAATCCCAGTGGTGCTGTATATAGCAAACAGGAATTAGAGGCATTGGTTAAAGTTTTTGAGAAACATCCACAAGTCACAATTATATCTGACGAAATATATGAGTATATCAATTATGTAGGGGAGTCTTGCAGCATTGCTTCCTTTTCATCCATTGCCGATCGTGTTGCGATTGTTAATGGCCTGAGTAAGGGTTTTGCAATGACTGGCTGGCGGTTGGGATACATAGCAGCCAATGAGACTATTGCTAAAGCCTGTGAAAAAATACAAGGTCAGTTTACCAGTGGAGCAAATTCAATCGCACAACGAGCTGCTATTGCAGCATTGTCTGAGGATCTTCGTCCAACCATCCAAATGGTAGAAGAATTCACAGCCCGACGTGCGCTGGTCCTACAATTAGTGGCCACCATACCTGAAATTAAATGTCCAACACCTGAAGGCGCCTTCTACATTTTTCCGGATGTGAGTTTTTACTATGGAAAAACCGATGGGCAAGTGACAATTAGCAATGCGGCAGATTTGTCAATGTATCTGCTAAACACTGCGCATGTTAGCTCTGTAATGGGAGATGCATTCGGTGAGCCTAGCTGCATACGATTTTCCTTTGCAAACAGCCGAGATAAGATAGAGGAGGGCTGGAATAGAATTAAGCTTGCGCTGGCTCGTTTGAAATAGCGCGAAGTTTTTTATCGAGCGCTAATACCTGCGATAACAAGGGTTGGTTATTGTCATTATGCAAAATGAAATTGCATTTACCATTACGTGTTTCTTCATCGAGTTGATGATTCATTCGCTGTTTGACGGCCTCCGCAGTTGCCCCGTCTCTTTTTATTACCCGCTCTAGTCGGGTTAGGAGAGGAGCGGAAACTCCAATTACATAGTCTAATCCTCTATCAGCACCGCTTTCAAACAGTAAAGCTGCTTCTCGAACTGCATAGGGAGCTTTTTGTTCTTCAAACCATCGGTTGCCAGCCTGAATAGTTGCGGGATGGATTAATTGGTTTAACCAATCCAGCTTTTTTTGATCTGAAAATATGAGTGAAGCAATAAGTTCCTTATTTAACTGCCCGTTTTTATAGGCATCCGATCCAAACTTTTCCTGAATGGCAGTCACTAAAGCAGGGTCTTCCGTCATTAACTTTTTAGCTACTTCATCGGCATAGAATACGGGTATGCCCAGCGACTCAAAAATATGAGCAACTGTAGTTTTTCCGCTGCCGATTCCACCGGTTAAGCCGACCCGAAGCATGGTTATTTTTTTTCGGCTGCGGCAGGCTTGTTGATGGCCTGTGTCCAATCCATGCTGATTGCAGACTTTTCAATTTTCAAATAACTCCCAGGACTGGTCTCGATCTGCAGGGTACCGTCTTCGTTAACTTTATTTATAGTTGCATGAATGCCTGCAATTGTAACAATCTTCTCTCCCTTAGCCAGGTTGTCAATAAACTCTTTCTGGGTTTTAGCACGTTTTGCTTGCGGTCTTATGAAAAAAAGCCAAAACACTAAAATCATCAATCCAAGAAAGATGAATTGGAATCCACCAAATCCAGGCTGTGCTGTTTGTTGTAAAAGGTAAAAAGTATTCATGGTTTAAATTATTGATTTTGTTCTGGAATTTGTCCGGAAAAACTAAGCGTATGGTTTTTATTGGGGTTGGTATTAGCCACCACGTGAACTTGCTTTACGATGTAACCGCTACCGCTTCCATTGAATTTAGCTTTGATGACACCTTCCTCACCTGGCAAGAGGGGCTTTTCTGGTTTTTCAGGAATTGTACATCCACAAGATGCCGTGACACCTTCAATTATAAGGGGACGTTCTCCTGTGTTTTTAAAACGCCATTTGATTTCGATTTCTTTTCCAGGCTTTAATTTTCCTAGCGATTGGTCGGCAGTGTCTAACCACGTAAGGCGGGTAAATAAGGTGGTATCTTCCTGCGCAACTTTTACCGTTTCTGCAGCTGCGGTTGAGGAGGCAATTGTCGCATCTGTTTCTGCATTGGCGGGCACATCTCTACAGCCAGTAATAACCAGGCTGGCAAATGTCACTAGCGTTAAATATCGCATCATCATGTGTGAGGTG
The DNA here is from genome assembly GCA_903879995.1 of uncultured Bacteroidota bacterium. Classification (GTDB taxonomy): domain Bacteria; phylum Bacteroidota; class Bacteroidia; order Chitinophagales; family Chitinophagaceae; genus JJ008. The sequence continues at coordinate 3,166 of CAIRNW010000291.1, read as the reverse complement.
TTTATTTTTTTATTTTTTTGAAATCAATTTTATTGAGTTTTCCTTGTTCTTCCAACTCTTTTCGGATGTTATCAAGTATTCCATTAACAAAGTGACCACTTTGAGCTGTACTGTACTCCTTGGCTAAATCGATGTATTCGTTGAGCGTTACTTTAGGTGGTATTGTTTCAAAGTAAAGAAATTCTGCCACACCCATTTTCATCATAATCATGTCTAGAACGGCAATGCGGTCGGGATCCCAGTTCTTCAGCTTGGGTACTATCAAAGACGTCAGGTGTGAGTCCTTCTCCACGGTTGTACGTAGTAACTCTCTTGCAAACTTCTCTTTTTCAACATCTATCAAGGTATCTAGTGAAAGTGAATTAGGTTTTTGAAGTAGCGTGCCAATCAATTGGACAATGGATTCTCCATCATCATCAAAGTTTCCGAATAATTCACTGATGTGAGAAATAAAAACTGGATTAGCAAGTAAAAGATCATTTAAAATAAATTCCATGATCTTTTTTTCTTCTTTTTTATCTCTTTTGCTGTTTGAGATGTATTCTTTGTATAAGCTGGTTTCCAGCAGTTGCTGATGAATTTTTCGTATGAGTTCAGGCTCCGTCCTGCTTTCTGGCTTTAATCGATTTACTTGTTTTTTGAAGTCCTCTTTTTCTAAAATTTGCCAAAGCAATTCATTCCCAGCCAGTTTTGTATTAAAATTTAAATCAGCCTCAGTAGGTAAGTGTTTTGATGCTTTCTTGTGTGCGTAAGTTTCCGTGTAGCGAAGCACTTGTGTAAGGAACCAGGTTAAGTAGGTAAAAAGGTCCCGGGTTTGCTCAAAGTGTTGATCCAGCTGTGCCTGCAATCGAGTGGGAGTAGGCGATTCATCCACCGTAGATAAAGTGTAAAGAACCTGCATTACTTTAACCCGAATATTTCTTCTGCTGATCATGTTTCAATGAGCTGTTGCATGGCAAATATAGCTCATAATCCCTTGCCCTGCAAGGATTAAAGCGTACTGAAAAAATGGCAGGAAGGCAAGCTTAAAAGTTCTTGATGAGCAGTTTTGTCGTTAAGTTTCTGACAAAAAATGCAGTACTACTATGAAAAAAAGTGCTGGCATACAATTTACGGTAACTTCGCCGCCCGCCGTTGGGTGGGCCTTGAACCTTAAAAAACAAAAATCAAAACAAGCTATGGCCAAGAAAGTAAACGTAACTCCGCTTCACGATCGAGTAATTGTGAAAGCAGCTGCCGCCGAGGAGAAAACTGCCGGTGGTATCATCATTCCTGACACTGCTAAAGAAAAACCACAGCGTGGTACTGTAATCGCAGCAGGTCCTGGTAAAAAGGATGAGCCGGTAACGGTTAAGGCGGGAGACACTGTGCTCTATGGCAAATACGCCGGTACAGAGATCCAAATCGATGGGGAGGATTACCTCATTATGCGTGAATCCGATATTTTGGCAATTGTTTAATTGCTCTTTCCTCAACAACTTAAATACAAACTAAAAGTATATGGCAAAGCAGATTTTTTTTGATATTGAAGCAAGAAACAAAATGAAGCGTGGTGTAGATACACTCGCAAATGCAGTAAAGGTTACACTTGGACCCAAAGGTCGTAACGTAGTAATTGAAAAAAAGTTTGGTGCTCCTCAGGTAACTAAAGATGGTGTGACTGTAGCAAAAGAAATTGAATTAGAAGATCCCATTGAAAATATGGGTGCGCAAATGGTGAAAGAAGTAGCCTCCAAAACAGCAGATATCGCTGGAGATGGTACAACAACGGCCACCGTTCTTGCACAAGCTATTATCGGTGAGGGCCTCAAAATGGTTGCTGCCGGTGCCAACCCAATGGACTTAAAAAGAGGAATTGATAAAGCGGTTAGTATTGTTGTAGAAAGCCTTAGAGATCAGAGTCAGACTGTTGGAAGCGATGGTAAAAAAATTCAACAGGTTGCAACTATTTCCGCAAACAACGATGAAACAGTTGGTAAATTAATTGCCGAGGCGTTTGCTAAAGTGGGAAAAGAAGGCGTGATTACGGTAGAAGAGGCCAAGGGAACTGATACGACTGTTGATGTAGTGGAAGGTATGCAATTTGACCGCGGATATATCTCTCCCTACTTTGTGACTAACAGCGAGAAAATGGAAGCTGAATTGCAAAATCCTTACATCCTGATTTACGATAAAAAAATCAGCAATATGAAGGATATCCTGCACATTCTGGAGAAAGTAGCACAGGGCGGACGTCCATTATTAATTATTGCCGAAGATCTGGAAGGGGAAGCGCTGGCAACATTAGTTGTAAATAAATTACGCGGAACACTTAAAGTGGCTGCAGTGAAAGCCCCAGGATTTGGAGATCGTCGTAAGGAAATGTTACAAGACATCGCAATCCTCACTAAAGGTATTGTGGTAAGTGAAGAGCAGGGCTTCAAGTTGGAGAATGCTGACATCAGTTACCTTGGACAAGCAGCCTCTGTAACCATTGATAAAGACAATACAACTATTGTAGGCGGAAAAGGTAAGAAAGAAGATATCACTGCGCGTGTCAATCAGATCAAAGCGCAAATCGAAACCACAACCTCTGACTACGACAAAGAAAAGTTACAAGAGCGTTTGGCAAAACTGAGCGGTGGGGTAGCTGTGTTATACGTTGGTGCTGCTACTGAAGTGGAAATGAAGGAAAAAAAGGATCGTGTTGATGATGCTTTACATGCCACTCGTGCGGCAGTAGAAGAAGGAATTGTTCCAGGTGGTGGAGTTGCTTTTATCCGTGCAATCGAAAAACTCGAAGCAAAAGTGAAAGGACAAATTGAAGATGAACAGACTGGTATGGCAATTGTACGTCGTGCATTAGAGGAGCCTGTACGTATTCTAACTGCTAACGCAGGTATCGATGGATCCATTGTGGTACAAAAAATTAAAGATGGTAAGGGAGACTTTGGTTTCAATGCTCGCACAGAAACCTATGACAATATGTTCAAGGCTGGTGTTATTGATCCTACCAAGGTTAGCCGTGTAGCATTGGAGAATGCGGCCTCAATTGCTGCCATGCTCCTGACCACAGAATGCGTTGTTGCGGATAAGCCTAAAAAGGAAGAGCCACATGCTCACCCAGCACCAGATATGGGTGGTATGGGAGGCTACTAATTCCTGCCGTAAAGCTTCAAAATCAATT